>CAIYOV010000300.1 GCA_903927935.1 uncultured Bacteroidota bacterium
ATATTCTTTTAGTTTAGCCCCCTCAATTTCAGCCCTTGAAACTTTCTGTAATCATGCCGGTATTCAACGAAAAAAAAACTATTCGCGAAATTATTGCGAAGGTGCTCGCTGTGCCCATTGAAAAGGAACTGGTAATTGTAGATGATGCTTCAACGGACGGCACTCGCGAAATTTTAAAAGAATACGAAGACAAAGAAGGCATAAGGGTTTATTATCACGAAAAAAACAAAGGCAAGTCCGGTGCTATTAAAACCGGAATTCCTCATACTACTGGAGAGATTATTTCTATCCAGGATGGCGATCTTGAAACCGATCCGAACGATTTTATTCTATTGACAGATCCAATTAAAAAAGGTGAAGCGAGTGTGGTTTACGGTTCGCGTTATTTGCAGCCGAAAGAAGAAAGTTTGTATTTCGCCTACAAATTCGGGGCGCGCTTTTTAAGTGTAGTGGTGAACATTTTATACTGTCAGAATATTACTGATGAAGCCACCTGCTACAAAGTTTTTCGTTCCGATATATTGAAGCAAATTCCTCTGGAGTATGACCGGTTTGAGTTTTGTCCTGAAGTAACTGCAAAGGTTAGTAAGATGGGGTACAAGATAAAGGAACTGCCTATGCATTATTATCCGCGCAGTTTTGAAGAAGGGAAAAAAATGAACTGGCGAGATGGATTGAAAGCATTGTGGGTGCTCATAAAATTTAGATTTGTCAACTGATTATGGCGAAGCAGCAACCAAAACAACAGGTTCAACAGCAGAAAAAGAAAACAGATTCCTCTTCTGATGGAGGAGCGTTTACATACCTGTTTCGCAATTTTATTATTATAGCTGTTATAGGTATTTTGTTTTTGATTATCGATAAAGTGAATGAGGGGCCTGGTAAGATGCAGGACCTTTACAGCGAGTATCAGCAACTTCGGCAATCGCATGGAAGCGAAGAGCGCATGAATCAAATTGCCGATGAGTTTAAAACGCTGCAGGCCGATACTGGTTTCATTAAAGAGAGCATCCGTAAATACACAAGGGGTTATTATTGGGTAACGCACGATGTAGTAGGAAAAAGTGTTGAACAGATAAATGACATCAACTCAAAAATAGAGAGCGGACAAATGAAACCGCTTACCCGTGAAGACAAACTCGCTTACAAAGTAGGAGTGTACCCGCTCATAAAGTATTTGAATGAGAATACTCCTAAAGACGCTGTAATTCTCTTGCCACCTGGTGATTCATTGTTGTCTAATACATCTAAGTGGAATTATGTGTACGACCCCGAGTGGATGGAATATTTTATTTATCCGCGCCTCTGTTTGGCTACTGACCGAGAAAATGAGCATCCTGATTTAGCAAAGCGAATTACGCACGTGTTGATTGTGCAAGGTAGGGGATATGACAAACTGAAATACGAATTGCCTGTTGACCAGCGTCCGAGTGAAGCAGTATTGCCCATTGACCATCCACCGGTAACAAATCAAACCAAACCATAATGCTGACTGTAGGAATCATATTATGCTATCTGTTGGGGTTGTCACTCTTATTAGTTATAAGCAGAAAGTATTCATTGCCTGAATTAGTTGGTTATTCATTTCTTATCGGTATCGGGTTAGAAACTTTCTTTTTATTTTTTCTAGATATTGCTGGAGTTCATTATTCACAAGGGGTTTTAATCGGACTGAATGTATTTTTTATTGTTGCCATTTGCGGAGCTAACTATAAAAATCTATTTCCATTAAAAGATGAATTAAAGAAACCCGACTTCAGTTTAAAGAACATCAATTTAGTAGCGGTGTTTCTTTTCTGTTTGATTGCATATTTATTTTATGCCATTACTGTAAAAAATCTTTTCTGGCCGCCAACTGAGCACGATACCATTGGTTCATTTGATAAACTCGGAAGAATTATGGCGGCCGAAGGCAAACTCCACATCAGTTTGTATCAATACAATTTGGAAGGTGCCGGTGGACTTTATCCGCCTTTGTATCACGGCAGTTTTGCTTACATCTATATTTTCGGTGCCGAAATGCCGAAGATTGTCACTACGCTTTTCTTCCTTTCACTGCTTACAACTTTTTACAGCGCAGTGAAAAATTTTGTGGAAACAACAGCTGCCATACTCGCCACATTTGTTTTAATGCTTACACCCGAAATGTTTTCACACGCTGCACTATCCCTGGGCAACTTGCCAACTACTGCATATGTAGCTGCTGGTGCATTGGCAACCATAACATGGTTAGAAAAACGTGATACCAAGTATTTCTGGTTGGGGGCTATCCTTATGTCGTTTGTTATCTGGATACGCAGCGACACAATTGTTTTTACAGCCGCAGCACTATTAATTGTAGGAATAGATTTTCTGAAAACAAAAGATTGGAAGAAGACCCTCATCTATTCGGTAATTGCAGTATCTCCTTTTATTATGTGGACGTTATATCTGAAACTAAAAATAGGCGCAGCGCAAGCTGGTAAATTTGATTTAGGTATTGGCTACAACAGCGAGCGCATGGGCGTAGTGAGTGCTTATGTAAAAACATTTTTATTTGGCGAGCAACATGGTGCAGTAGATGGCGGTCAGCTTTTCGGGTTGGTGTTTGTGCTTTTCTTTTTGTTGTTGCTCATTAATGTGGTTTCTATATATAAAGTAGGCGTTAAGGAAATCCTTACCGATAAAGTAAATGTGCTGTTATTCTTCTTCGTTTCCTTTGCACTCTACTTTGCAGTGTTTTATTTCATCAGCGAAAAAGTGCAGAACGCACCTATTGCTTCTTTGATGGAAAGTTCGTTTAAGCGCGGCATGTTTTGCTTTGTTCCTGTTGCAGTTTTTTACACTTTTACCAATCATGCTTCAGCATGGGCTTTTGGTAAATTGGAGGTTTTCAGAAACGGAAAATAAGCTGATACTGGAGGCTTTTGTAAAATGCACCTTTCTTACTCTCAAGGAAAAGTTTTACAAACGTTTGGAATTGTGAATCCAAATTCTACTTTTGCAGTCCCTTTTTAAAAACGCACGGTTGGGAATCGTGCAAAAATATTTAAAATGAGTACAACAAAATACACTCCGCGCCTCGCGAAGCGCTACAAGGACGAAATTACTCCTGCTTTAGTAAAACAGTTCAATTATACCTCTGTAATGCAGGTGCCTCGTTTAACCAAAATCTGTTTAAATCAAGGGGTAAATGGCGCTAATACAGATAAGAAATTAGTGGATGTTGCAGTTCAGGAAATGACAGCAATTGCCGGTCAAAAGGCTGTTGCATCTCATGCCAAGAAAGCGATTTCAAACTTCAAACTTCGTGAAGGAATGCCAATTGGAACCCGCGTTACGTTGCGCGCAGAAAGAATGTTTGAATTCATGGATCGTTTGGTTTCTGTTTCTCTTCCACGTGTTCGCGATTTTAAAGGAATCAGCCCAAAAGGTTTTGACGGAAGAGGCAATTATACCATGGGTATTAAAGAGCAAATCATTTTCCCTGAAATGGAAAATG
>CAIYOV010000301.1 GCA_903927935.1 uncultured Bacteroidota bacterium
AAAAATATTTGATGTTTTTTCAAATGATGCTGAAAAAGTAATTGAGAAGAACATTGTCAAATACTCTTCACGCAAAAAAACGGCAATGGATTTAGGCTGTGCCATCGGCAACTGGCTTCCATTGCTATCTAAACACTTTAAAAAAGTATATGCAGTTGATATATCTAAGCACTATATTGATTTGGCGAAAGAAAGGAACAAACCCCTGCCTAACATAGAATATATACACGTTGACCTTGCCAAAGCAAGTAAAGCCATTATTACCACCGCTGATGTGGTAGTGTGTATCAACACGCTGCTTACCCCCAATGCAAAAAGTCGTAACGCAGCCTATGAAACAGTAATCAGAGCAGTGGCAAAAAAAGGATACCTGGTTTTAGTAGTTCCTGCACTTGAGTCTGCTTTATACAGTGAGTATGTATTAGACCAGTGGGATGCCAAAGATAAATCTGCCGGTAAGAAAGTAGTCAGGACAGCAAAACAGGGCAATCCTTTTGGTGGCACAATGCTGCTTGATGGCACCCCTACTAAACATTACTTGAAAGAGGAACTTTATTTTATGCTTCAAACTTCGGGCTTTGAAATAGCAGAAATAAAGAAGGTTAAATACACATGGGGAACTGAATTTACTAACCCTCCTGCCTGGTTGCAGTCTCCATACCCTTGGGACTGGTTGGTAGTGGCAAAGAAAAAATAGAATACATTTTAGGTTAAGTTCACTAAGGAAAAGCTACGGTTTCAAATCGTTATTTCTGTCGCTCCCCTCTGTATCAGAAATTACACCGTGAAATTAAGGTTACTTATTAGTGTAAAACAAAAGAGCAAATCGCTACAATTTTTTATTGCGTTGTTCGACACATCTTCATAGTCTCCAATTTTATCACGCTCAAACCATTTGCAATATTATGGTTCCCACCTCGTTCAGATTATTTTTTACGGCAATCTTATTGTTGCTTACCTCTGTTAACGCTTCCTATTCACAAATTAATCCCAAAGACATAGATATTGTGAGAGATAAATGGGGAGTACCGCATATATATGGTAAAACTGATGCTGATGCATCTTACGGTCTGGCGTGGGCTGTTTGCGAAGACGATTTTGTTACCATTCAGAAAATGCTATTAACTGTAAAAGGAAGACTGGCAGAAACAGATGGTAAAGGAGGAGCGGTGCTCGATTTTCTTTCTTTCATATCCGGTAGCGAGGAAATTGTAGATACGACTTACGAAACTTCGTTTACTCCGGGCTATAAAAAAATTATTGACGCGTACACACAAGGTATAAATGATTATGCAGCAGCCAACCCACAGGAAATAATGCGGCCTAATTTATTTCCTGTTAACCACAAAGACATTATTGCACAATACATCCTCACCAATATGTTGTTGACCGGTGTTTATCTGGATATTCAGAAAATATTTCTTGGCGATATCAAAAATTATGAAGTAAATCTTCCGTCAGGTTCCAACGCTTTTGCCATTAGTTCAAGCCGCACGAAAGATGGCAAAACGTATCTCGCCATTAATTCGCATCAACCTTTAGAGGGTTTATTCAGTTGGTATGAAGCACATATGGTAAGCGATGAAGGCTTGAATATGCTGGGCGGAACTTTCCCCGGTGGGATGAATTTGTTTTTAGGCACTACCCCTAATCTCGGTTGGGCATGCACACTCAATAGCCCTGATTTAGACGATGTATATAAGTTAGAGATGAATCCCAAGCACCGGTTGCAATATAAGTTCGATGACCACTGGGAAACTTTACAAGTTCGTAAAAAAACGGTACATGTAAAACTCGGAGCTATCCGAATTCCGTATACAAAAACGTTTTATTGGAGTAAATATGGAACCACTCTCAAAAATAAAAATGGATTCTACTCAATACGCTTTCCGGCTAACATGGACATCCGTGGTTCTGAAGCATTATATCATTTGAACAAGGCCGGCAACTTTACTGAATGGAGGAACGTGATGAAAGAGAATGCTTTCCCTGGTGTGAATTTTATTTATGCTGACCGGACCGATACTACATTCTATGTGAGCAATGGACAATTTGCTAATCGAAATCCAAAATATGATTGGAAGAAAGTGCTCCCTGGAAATACTTCACAAACACTTTGGCAGAAACCATTTTTGTCATTTGATTCATTACCTCAGGTGCTTAATCCCAAGAGCGGTTATTTGCTCAATACCAATAATTCCTGTTTTGAGGTTTCGGGTGCAGAAGATAATCCTGATATTAAAAAGACAAATCCAACCTATGGTTTTGGTACCGAGAGAAACAACCGGAGTATTATGGGACATTATCTTTTAAGTAAACAGGATAAATTCAGTTACGAAGATTTCAAAAAAATAAAATTCGACCGCAACTTTAACGACAGTCTCTATGAATACGGTTTGAATAATATACCGGTGCTGTTTAACCTGACTCCCGAAAAATATCCCGACTTAGCCGATGCGATTGCGGTATTGAAAAAATGGAATCATTCAAGCGATGTAAATAATAAGGAAGCTGCGCTGGTAACATTTGCCATGTATCCCATTGTTGACAAAATTACTTCACACGGCAGAGAGAACGAAGCCAATTCATTCACGGAAAAAGAATATGTGCAGGCTTTGAGAAGCGCAAAAAAACACATGTTGAAATATTTTGGCTCATTAACGGTGCCTTTGGGCGATATTCAAAAACATGTAAGAGGAAATGTAGAACTACCGGTTGGAGGAATGCCGGAGGTACTTGCCGCTACCATGACAGAACCCTATAAAAAGGGAATGAGAAAAACTTTTGTGGGCGAATCGTATATTGAATTGGTAAAGTATTCGAAAGATACGATTGAAATAGAAACGGTAAATGCATTTGGGGCATCTTCTAAACCAGGAAATCCTCATTCTACTGATCAGATGCAAATGTTTGTTGAGCAGAAACTAAAACCAATGACACTTAGAAAAGATGCACTTTATCAGAATGCAGAAATAGTGTATCATCCTATCAAGCATACTGAAAATATTGATTTACGGAATACAAGTACAGTTAAATAGAGCTGCTATTGCCAACTGACCTGGTTCATAGGTATGCCAGACAGTTAAGGGAACTTGTCTGCATAAGATAATGAGGAAAATAAAATTGGTAGTATTGATGTAATATTGCCTTATCATTAACTCAGCCAAAGATGAAATATCTAATCACCCCGACCGCACTTCTGTTTTTTTCGCTAAGTATTTTTGGACAAACCGCAAATGATTCTCAAAATGCAATTGACAAGCAGGCGGTTAAGAAATATGACCCGTCTGCTGATCCCCGTAATTTTACTGTATCGCATGTGGAAATGACATGGGATCAAATTGTTGAAGAGCCGAACGGTTGCC
>CAIYOV010000302.1 GCA_903927935.1 uncultured Bacteroidota bacterium
GCCTATCACGAGGCGGGTCATGCAATTTGCGGATGGTTTTTGGAATATGCCCATCCGCTATTAAAGGTTTCCATAATCCCACGCGGAGTAGCTGCCCTTGGCTATGCTCAATATCTGCCGAAAGAAAAATACATAGAGCGAGAAAATGAAATGCTGGACCGTATGTGTATGACACTCGGTGGTCGTGCAGCAGAGAGAATTGTGTTTGATGAAATTTCAACCGGTGCGCAAAATGATCTTGACCATGTTACCAAAGTGGCGTACGCCATGGTTTCTATTTTCGGCATGAATGAAAAAGTGGGAAACGTTTCGTTCTACGACATGCAAAACCAAAACTCGTTCAATAAACCTTTTAGTGAGGAAACTGCTAAAATGATTGATGTGGAATCGCGCAAAATTATTGAAGACCAATATGTGCGTGCTCAAAAACTACTTCGCGAAAAAAGAAAAGAATTAGATGCGTTGGCCGCACTATTGCTAGAGAAAGAAGTTCTCTTTAAAGATGATCTTGAAAGACTAATCGGCAAACGTCCTTACGAAACTCCGGATGTTTTTGAAACAGAAATTAAAACTTCTGAAACAACTGACGTGTCTAAAAACACAGACGCTGATAGTCCTTCTGTTGAGAATACTCCGGTATAAAACTTTCTGCCGCATAACGGGTTGCTAACTTTGAATTCGATAGAAAAATTATCGAACAAACCCTGCCACTATGTTTACAGAAGAAACCGGAATCGGATTTTTTGAGAAAATGAAAAATGTATTTTCTAATTCCGAAAAATCTACCCAGGAAGAAGTAAGCACAGATACTGTTACATCATCAGAAAATTCTACAGAAGCAATTTTACAAAGCAGCACCGAAGAATTTTTCCAAACAATTCCCACACCGGTATTTACATACACATCGCGTGTTAGCGACGAAAGCGTAACAGAAAAAGAAATTCCTCTTCGCACCGTTGAAGTAACTGCGCCTTCATACACATTACCTGTAGAAAAGGATTTAGATATTCGTTTTGCTACAAAATTTTTGCAGGCAAACGGGAAATTTATTTTCTGTGAAAACATTAATGAGGCAATTGAGGGCTTACGAATGTTGAAGGCGGAAAAAAACTGGTCCCACATTTTTTGCTGGGAAAATGAAGTGAAAGATGCTTTTTGCGAAAACAATTTCCAGAAAGGTTCTATAGGCTATACTATCGAAAATTCAGATGCAGCCGTTTCGCTTTGCGAAAGTTTGATTGCGGAAGAAGGTACAATTATTCTTAATCCCAAGCAGGCATCGCGCAGAAGACTGCACTGCTTTCCCAAAACACATATCATCATTACCGACATTGCTCATCTTGCGGTAAGTGAAGCAGAAGGACTGGAAAAATTTTATGCTTTAAATAAAGGTGAACTGCCGAGCATCATCAAACTTGGCTCATGTAACAATGGACATTTCTACGACAAACAACGTTTGATTTTGAATGCCGAAGGCACCGAGGATGTTTACGTGTTTTTAGTAGATCAGATTATTCCACCATCTCTCCGTCCGTAACTCTCGGGCAATAATTCTATTTTTAGCCCGATGGCATTTTCGGGGAAAATCTATTTTGCTTCAGATCTTCACTTAGGCACACCTGACGAGAAATCAAGTGTAGCGCGCGAAAAATTATTTGTGCAATGGCTCGATGAAATTAAATCTGATGCAACTGAAATTTACATCATTGGCGACATTTTCGATTTCTGGCATGAATATAAAACGGTTATACCTAAGGGATTTGTTCGCTTACAGGGAAAGGTTGCAGAGTTGTGTGATGCGGGCATACCGGTTCATATTTTTACCGGCAATCATGATTTGTGGATGTTTGGTTATTTTGAAAAAGAGTTGGGCGCGAAAGTTTATACCCAACCGGTACAACGCGAATTCAACGGTAAGAAATTTTTTATCGGTCATGGTGATGGCTTAGGTCCCGGTGACCATGGATACAAATTCATTAAGAAAGTATTCTCCAATCCTGTTTGTCAATTTTTGTTCCGTTGGCTGCATCCAGATATCGGTGCGCGTATTGCAGGTTATTTCTCTTACGAAAGCAGGTTTGGAAATGTTGGGAAAAGAAAGCTTGCCGAAGTATACACCAATGAAGAAAAAGAATGGTTGGTTCGGTTCTGTAGAAAAAAATTGAGAAAAGAGCAGTTTGATTTTTTTGTTTTTGGCCACCGGCATTTGCCGCTCGATATACAATTGAATGACAAAAGCCGTTACATCAATACTGGTGATTGGCTCGATTATTATAGTTATGCCGTTTTTGACGGAGAGAAAATGGAATTGAAATTTTATAAGAAATGAGGCTATTTCGAAGTTCGAAGTTCAGAGTTCAGAGTTCAAAGAAGACCATTCTTAGCACTTTGCTATTTGCGCTTTGCTCTTTATCTCCTTCATTTTCTCTCATTAATTCATACGACACTAAAGCAAACCTTCTTGCTATTGACAACTTCGGAAGTTTTTATTCTGCTTCCAATAATTCGGTATTGAAGTTCTCTTCTGATGGAAAATTTCTTTACCGGTACGAAGAATTTAAATATGGTAAAATAGGAATGGTAGATGTAAATAATCCGATGAAGATACTGGTGTTCTACCCGGATTTTATGGCGGTGATTACCATGGATCGATTTCTTGCTCCTATAAATACTTACAATTTTTTCGACCTCGGCTATCAGAATATTTCTGCGGTCGCGTCATCTACAGATGGACGCATTTGGTTTTATGACAACACAGAATTCAAATTGAAAAAGATTGATGAAGCAGGAAAGATTCTTCGTGAAAGTCAACCGTTAAATATAGTATTGGGGCAAGCGCCCAATCCAAATTTTATGATGGAGCGCGACAACAAAGTCTATATGAACGATCCAAACTTTGGCATTCGGGTATTCGACATTTTTGGCAGCTACGAAAAAACAATTCCGCTAAAAGGCTTAAGTAAATTTCAAATTCTCCAAGACCAGGTAATTTATTTCGACAACCACCAATTAAATGCCTACAACTCCTTCACTCTTGAATTAAAATCACTTCCACTTCCCGATACCATCGATGTTTCTTTAGCTGTTTTGGAAAAAGACCGGCTAGGAATAATGAAAAAGGAGAAAATAGATTTCTACAAGTATTAGCGCGCCTCTTCTCTCCTCAATTCAATTATTTTAGCGCGCTCAAAAAATTAAAGTAAATGTTTAGTCAGTTAGAAAATATAAAAGGGAAGTTTATTGAAGTAGGCAAAACGCTCAGCGACCCAGCTACAATGAGCGACATGAAGCGTTTTACTCAACTTAATAAGGAATATCGCGAATTGGAGAAAGTTGTGAAGCTATATGACGAATACCGAAGTATACTGAGCAACATAGAAACCAACAAACAGATA
>CAIYOV010000303.1 GCA_903927935.1 uncultured Bacteroidota bacterium
CTATTTTGAAGGCGGAGGTCACCGGAATGCAGCAGGAGGGAAGAGTACCATTGGATTGGAAAAGACAGAAAAGAAATTTTTAGAAGCCATTGAAACATTAAATCTTAATAACAAACCATAACTCAAACTAAAAACAACAACTATGAGTCGAATTACAAAACCATTTTTCTTAACCCTTACACTGTTTGCAGGAATGCTTAGTTCATGCAATGCAAACGGAAACAAAACAACCGAACAACCAACCGTGGCAGCACCAGAAACACCGCAAACACCAGCTTATCAGGAAAACCCTAACTGGAAAAACGAACCGGGCATGTATGCCGAGTTCAATACCGACAAGGGAGTAATTGTAACTTCTTTAGAGTATAAAAAATGCCCGATGACCGTAGGTAACTTCGTAGCACTTTGCGAAGGCAAACAGGAGAACAGCGGCAAACCTGTGGGTCAGCCGTTTTATGACGGACTTACTTTCCACCGCGTAATTGCAGATTTTATGATTCAGGGTGGCGATGCTGCCGGCAACGGAAGCGGCTCGGCTACTAAATACTCATTTGCCGATGAAATTGACCCCAGCCTTACCTTTACCGGTCCCGGTATATTGGCTATGGCTAATGCAGGGCCGGCCACTAACCAGACCCAGTTTTTTATTACTCACAAAGAAACTCCGTGGTTAAACGGCAAGCACACCATTTTTGGTAAAGTAATGGTTGGGCAGGATGTAGTCAACAAAATTGCACAAGGCGATAAAATGAATACCGTAAAAATTATACGCGTAGGAAAAGATGCCGAAGCATTTGACGGATTTAAAATTTATAACGAAAAAACAGCCGAAGCAAAAAAGAAGGCTGCTGAAGAAGCTAAATTAACCACTATGAGCGCAGAAGAATTAGTAAAAGCAAAATACCCTAAAGCAAAGAAAACCGCCAGCGGTTTATATTATTTAGTAGAGAAAGAAGGAACAGGTGCACAGGCTGTTGCCAATAAAACCGTTTCGGTTCACTATACCGGAACATTGGCTAACGGTAAGAAGTTTGATTCTTCTTACGACCGTAACCAGCCTATCAGTTTTACCCTTGGTCAGCACCAGGTAATTGCCGGATGGGACGAAGGTATTGCCCTGATGAAAGTAGGTTCAAAAGTTAAATTGATTATTCCGGCAGCTTTGGGTTACGGAGCCAATGGCGCAGGCGGTGTTATTCCGCCAAACGCTACTTTGGTTTTCGATACCGAGTTGATGGAAGTAAAGTAAACTCAGCTATTATTAATTGACACCAAAGCAAAAGGCACTCGTAAGAGTGCCTTTTGTGTTATACCCCCAAACACCTTAAAGGGGTGCTAAATTCCTTTTTCAAAAAATCTTTGAAAAATTTCTGCATATAAATTCTCTTCCTGTATTTGTAATCAAACACACTGTATTTAAATGCTGTTTTAACCCTTATTTAATACCACCGGTTTTTTAAACTTTCGGCAGGTTCGGGCAGGTTTCCGCGAACTTCGCGGAACATTGCTCAGAGTGCGCGGAAACTTGCGGGTAGCTTGCGGAAACTTCCGCAGAGTACTCGGAAATTTATTTATAGCCTGCTAAAACTTGCGCATACTTTGCGGAAACTTGCGGGTAGTTCGCGGAACCTTCCGCAGCTTTCGCGGAACCTTTCGGGTACTTCGCGGAAACTTCTGCATACTTCGCGGAACTCAGCTTTTTTTAGTTTCGGCCAAAATCACTCAAAAACTCATTTTTTTACTCAAATCAAGCGCAGGGGTTTAAGTCCTACTCGTCCTCGTTTGCAACAAGGATGCAACAAGAAAAGCCTTTACAATGCAATACTAAAAACCAACAGCGCGAAGGAAAAACCCTTCGCGCTGTTGGCATTAATACCTGCTGTTCCATTGTCTTATCGTCACATTGTCAAATTAATTCTTCAAACACTACATACTAAAACTTCCACCCCGCGCGTTAAATAAAAAATACACAGCCGCGCCATGAAACAACATTGACTTTTATTCACCATAAACCTAAACGTTATGAATAAAAGTTCAATTAACTTCTGCGGAAGTTCGTCAACCACAAAGGGCGAAACCAACTGTTTAATGGAATGTCCCTGCGGGCGCAGCGGAAAGGTATCTATCCTGCTGCTGTTTGCCCTGCTGGCCACCACCACCATGCAGGCGCAATTCTTCATGGGTTTGCGCGGAAGCACCTACGGGGGCATTACGAACGTAAACTTCAACCCCGCCATTGCCAACAGTCCTTATCTGGCCGACATTAATATTATAGGTGCAGCCGCCACCTTCAACAATAATTATGTGGGTGTTGACCACCGGGCGCTTACGCATCCCTCGATGTTTGGCAATGCAAACTTTCAGGCAGACTATATGCACGAGCGCGTAAACGGTCGCGATAAGCGCGCATACTTTGGTATGCAGGTGCAGGGGCCATTGTCGTTTATGGTCAGCTTTGGCAATAAAAATAACCGCAACAAAAACGCAATCGCTTTCAGTTACCACGCCAATGCCGTTGCTAACGTAGATAATGTAACCGAAGTATTTGCGCGCACCGCTTACCATGGTTTGGGTGCACAGGCAAATGCCATTACCGGTTATCTGGGGCAGCAGCTGAATAACGGAAACCTGAGTATGAAGTCGGCCATGTGGAACGATTTCGGCATTACCTATTCGCGCGTGGTTTACGACAAAGGCGACCACCTGATTAAAGTAGGCGGAACCCTCAAACTGCTGCAACCCATTGCCGGTGCTTACGGTTATGTAAAGAACCTGAGTTATAAATGGACAGAATATGACCAACTCAGTATTTACAACACCGAAGCCAAGTATGCTTACAGCGAAGGTTTAATTACCACCAACGGAACGCAGAATGCCAAACAGACTGCTACTGATTATATGAAGAACGCCATGAACTTTAAAGCGGGTACACCCACCGTTGGTTTAGATGCCGGTGCGGTGTATGAATGGAACCCGAACAGTAATAAGAATGAAGAAATGGATTGCCACTGCGAAACATTCAGCGATAAAAAACATTACAAACTGGCAGCAGGCTTTTCAATGATAGACCTCGGTGCCCTGCGTTTTAAACGCGACCCGAACAGCCGTAACTTTTATGCCGATATCCGCGACTGGAATGTTGGCAATGCACAGTTTCCCGATGGCCTGCAGAGTATAAATGATACTATCAACTCCCGCTTTGTGGTGCAGGATGGCAGCAAGTTCTTCAACATTGTTTTGCCAACTCGTTTCAACCTGTTTGTTGACTATTACATCCGCAACGATTTCGGTGTTACGTTCACAGCAATGATGTCGCCTAATATGTCGCCAAAGCAACAAATGGTGCATCATGTAACTACCTTTGCCCTTACACCCAAATACGAAAACAAATGGATAGGCGTGTACGTGCCGCTGAGTGTAGATGTGTTTGGAAATGTAAGCCTCGGCACCACGCTACGTTTAGGTCCGCTGACAATCGGCACA
Source organism: uncultured Bacteroidota bacterium (assembly GCA_903927935.1). Taxonomy (GTDB): domain Bacteria; phylum Bacteroidota; class Bacteroidia; order Chitinophagales; family LD1; genus Bog-950. Next base: position 3,484 of record CAIYOV010000303.1, read on the forward strand.
CAGGATTTGTTAGGACTCTTCGCCAAGAAATATGTTTACAATGCCGATATACATGCAGCCTTAAAGGTGACCATACCATACTTTAAAATCTGTAAGAAAAGTGATTTCCGTTTTCAAAAGAAGACTACCGGGTTTAAAGGGTTTAGAAGTTGAGAGAAGTCATGTATTGATTGAATCGCGCTTTTTTATTTTCGATTTAATAAATACCGATGATGAATCAAAACACGCTTGTGGATGAACTGTTTAATCTACGTCATCAATTAGGAGAGCCCTTCGCACTTCAGAAAAGGGATTTGCTCGAAAAGATAAATCCCGAAACGCTGCGAAGTAAAAAGGCAATCACCACTTTTTACGATACGTTGTTGTTCATCATGGCGTATCCCGATAACAAAAAGCTGTATGAACAGGCAGAATTGGCTTTACATAAATTAGGCACAGCCATCGAAGCAAACGAAAACCTTCGCAGTCAGTTGTACAACTCGGGTATAACCGGCAGCCAGCTATGTGCCGACTTTGGTTTTGAAATAGTAAAGTGGTTAAGGCAAACGTATAAACAGAACGTGACGCTCGATTCTTTTGCCGCACCCGATTATCAGATACTGTCTATTCTCTCGGTAGTAATGCCGCAGGTAGAATCGGAAATATTGCAGGATGAAAACAGCACGTGGAAAGAGTGGCTGAAGAAATGCACGGTAAAAGGAGAAGACCTGCTAGATACACTCATCACGCTTTTCAATCAATCAACCATACGCCCCGAAGTAAAAGATGAATTGTGGACAGCACTGGGTATTTACATTACTATTAATCTAACTGAACCGGTTCAGTTACCGGCATCGTTAACAAAGATTCATTATCACCGGTCGCTTATTAAAAAAGCATCGTTAAAGGATAACGGTGAAAAGTTCGAGAAAGTAAAACTTAAAAAAGAGGAAGCAGAAAAGATATTTGAATGCGCCCGTGTAATACTGGCCTGCTATCTGCGCGAAATAGACCCTATCAGCTTTTCCGACTGGGAGGGAGTTTCCTATTACCAACTACCAAGAGGAATGTCAATTGCTCTGTTTGGTATGCGCCCCGAAAGACGACACCCGATAGACAGTTACATGGGTTATATGGTATTTAAAAACGGTTTGCCCTTTGGTTATGCCGGTTCATGGGTGTTGTTTGACAGTGCGCGTATAGGGCTTAATATTTTCCCATCCTTCCGCGGAGGAGAATCGCAGCATACCTTTGAGCAAATTCTGAAATTGCATAAACAGGCGTATCGTTTAAACCGGTTCAGTGCCGACCCTTATCAAATAGGTAAACATAATAGTGATGGAATAAAGTCAGGGGCTTTTTGGTTGTATTACAAAATGGGTTTCAGGCCAATAAAAGAAGAGCAGAAACAATTGGCGGCAGAAGAAGACCAAAAGCGGCAGACGATTAAAGGATATAGAAGTTCCGCGGCTGTATTAAACAAACTTGCCGATTCAAGATTGGAATTAACTGTTGATAAAAAGAAGCCGGTCCGCTTTGATGCTACTGATTTGAGTTTATTGTATGCCACTATTGTAAACAAGAAATATGGAGGCAACCGGAGAAAGGCAGAGCAGGAATCTTATCGTGAACTAACCGAAACAATGGGGCTGAATGTATTTGATGAAACGTTCAGGTACGTAATGGGTAACTGGAGTGTGATCCTTATGTCGAATTCCACTGCTTTACTCAAAAACAAACCGGTGTTGAAAGCCCTTGAAACGGCATTTATTTTGAAATCTGTAGGAAGAGAAGAAGATTATATGCAGGAATTACAGCAGTCTGCATTGCTGCGTAGATTTATTGAAGAAACATATTTCCAATATTTTCAATGACGTTAATCAGTCCTCTTTTGTGGAAAGATTCTTTTGAATTTATCAGCACTGAAATTACATTCGCGCTCAACTTTTCAATGATGAATAATGCCTAAAGTAACTATTGACGGAGTAACCATAGAAGTTGAAGCAGGTACAACCATCCTGAATGCAGCCCGCAAGATAGGTGGTGATTTAGTTCCACCGGCTATGTGTTACTACAGTAAACTTAAGGGAAGTGGCGGTAAGTGCCGGGTATGTCTGGTAGAGATTTCGAAAGGAAGCGATGCTAACCCTAACCCTATGCCAAAGTTACAGGCAAGCTGCAGTACACCGGTAGCAGATGGTATGGAAGTAAAGAACATGACCAGTCCGAAGGTGCAGGATATGCGCAAAGGAGTGGTTGAATTTCTTTTAATCAATCACCCCCTCGATTGCCCAATCTGTGACCAGGCAGGTGAGTGTGATTTACAAAACCTGACGTTTGATTACGGGGCATCAACAACCCGTTATAAAGAGGAGAGAAGAACCTTCGATAAAATTGATATTGGCGATAAGATTCAACTGCACATGACGCGTTGTATTCTTTGCTACCGATGCACTTATGTGGCTGACCAATTAACAGATAACCGTGTTCATGGTATTATGAACCGCGGTGATGCGGCTGAAATTTCGACTTACATTCAAAATGCAGTAGACAACGAAATGAGCGGGAACATGATTGATGTTTGTCCGGTTGGTGCGTTGACAGATAAAACATTCCGTTTTAAAAGCCGAGTTTGGTTTTTAAAGCCATACAATGCTCATCGCAACTGCACTAAATGTTCTGGCAAAGCTGCGGTGTGGATGTTTGGCAATGAAATTTATCGCGTAACCGTTCGTAAAGATGTAAACCACGAAGTGGAAAGTGATGAAGCTGGTAAAGCAGAATGGATTTGCAACGATTGCCGTTTTGAACACAAGAAGAAAGAAGACTGGACTATTGAAGGACCACGCAAAATGGAAGGATGGAGTGTTATCAATCAGGGTAAATACATGAAAGGAACTGCCAGGGTTGAAATGGATACCGATCCGCGCATTCTTTCCGGCAGAGGAGAAGACAGAAAAGCTATCAGTATGAACGGAACGAATTTTAATGTTCCTGAAAAAGATTTATCAGACGGCAATTAAACAGTAGAAATGGATTTATATCTCTTTATAGAAAAATTTGCCCTCATCCTCATCATATTTGCCATTACTATGGCAATAGCACTTTACTCAACGCTTGCCGAGCGTAAAGTAGCTGGTTATATGCAGGATCGTCCGGGTCCTAACCGTGCCGGTTGGGGTGGTCTTCTTCAGCCATTAGCCGATGGTTTAAAAATGTTTACCAAAGAAGATTTTATCCCGAATACACCGAACAAATTTCTTTTTATTCTCGGTCCGGGTTTGTTCATTGTTACTGCTTTGATGACAAGTGCCGTTGTTCCATGGGGAAGTTCACTGACTATATTAGGAAGGACTATTTCATTACAGGTTGCGGATATTAATGTGGCAATTCTGTTTGTGTTTGGTGTAGTATCTATTGGTGTTTATGGCATCATGATTGGAGGATGGGCGAGCAATAGCAAATTTGGGTTGTTAGGCGCAGTGCGCGCTTCTTCACAAATGATTTCTTACGAAGTAGCTATGGGGCTTTCCATCATTGCCGTCTTGATGATGACCGGTAGCTTAAGTTTAAAAACTATTACCGAACAGCAACACGGATTTATTGATTGGGGCGGACATTGGCTTTCATGGAATGTTTTTAAACAGCCAATTGCCTTTTTAATATTTCTGGTTTGTTCTTTTGCCGAAACCAATCGTACTCCTTTTGATTTACCTGAGTGCGAAGCTGAACTGGTGGGTGGATACCACACGGAATACTCATCTATGAAACTCGGGTTCTATCTGTTTGCTGAGTATATCAATATGTTTGTTTCATCAGCTATTATTTCTATTATATTTTTTGGCGGATATAATTATCCGGGTATGGACGGAGTGGCAAATATGCTGGGGGGTAATGCTGCTGCATTATTAGGCGTAGGCGTGTTATTTGCTAAAACTATCTTCTTTATTTTCTTCTACATGTGGATTCGTTGGACGGTACCAAGATTCCGCTACGATCAGTTAATGAATCTGGGATGGAAGGTTTTGATTCCGCTTGCTATTTTCAATATTGTGGCAACCGGTGGAGTGATTTTGTTTTTTAGTAAATGATGTTGAAAAGAGTATTTGTGTTTGCTTTAATGAATTGAGAGATAAAAATATTTTTGCACCGCTTTAGAAATGGCTACAGATTTTAA
>CAIYOV010000304.1 GCA_903927935.1 uncultured Bacteroidota bacterium
ATTTCTGGGGTTGGATTCCCGAAATTGAGTTTATCAAATAGAGGAGCTAATAAATCAGTCTCACGGATGATGCGGCTTTCTCTAACCCGGTAGTATTTCATTGTGCTTTTAATGTCTTTTTGCCCCAGTAATTTCATTGCCACTTCAGGAGGGACGCCATATTCCGCCAAAATACAACCAAAAGAGTGGCGAGCTATATGCGTAGTTAAATTCATTTTTATGCCCATCGTTACAGCAAGCACCTTTAGTAACCGGTTGATGTATGTAATATTCAATCTTGGTAAAACGTAGCCATCAATATTTCGAAATCCTTCATCTTTATATTTCTCAATTATTGTTTTTGTAGGAGGGAATACTGGCACTATAAATTCTTTGTTAGTCTTCAATCTATCTCCACAAATAAATTCTCTTCCGTTTACAACATTGATGTCTTCCATTTTTAGTTTTTGAGCATCACCAAAGGCTAATCCTGAAAAAGATGAGAACACAAAGACTATTTTCACCAGGTCTAAAAGCGGGTCATCAATTTCTTTATTGCAAAGATTTACCAGTTCATCATGACTTAATCCTTCTATATCTTCATCTACATTCTTTAGTGCATAATCTTCAATAGGACTCTTTTTAATCCAATCTTCTTTGACGCACCTATTAATCATTGCCTTTAGAATACGGATATATTTGTTTGAGGTGTTAACGCTCTTTACTTTTTTTTCTATTTTCAAAAAAAAGTTGAACTCTTCAGCAAAATTTTCCTTCATGTCACCCAATGCCAAATCATTAACTTTCAATTTCAGCTTAACGAACTCCATCGTATATCGTTTGGTGGTTTTGAATTTTTTAAATGTATTAGGGGAGTATTCATTAGCGGCTATTCTCTTTTGCAAATATTCTTCCATCAGCTGAAACCCATCGCTTAATTTCTTCTCATCTTCCGCAACTATTTGTTTTGAATAGGCTAACTTCAATGCTTGTGCATTGATTTTCTTATTGTTTAGACGAAGTTCCCTTTCTGCTTCCCATAGTTCTTGCTTTATATCGTTTAGCCCGTTCTTTATAACCGATTCAATACTTCCCTTTCCCAGCCTGGTTGAAAACTGATTGGTTTCCTGCCATCTTTTAGGATTTACAGAATAGTTGGTGGTAAATGTTGTGGAGGTTTTACCCGCCCTGATTTTGGCAAAGACAGGTGTTAACCCTTGCTTGTTTACTTTTTCTTTCTTGATAAAGAACCCTATCGAAAATGACTTCATGTGTATTAATTTCTTTTAGCAAATCTCGTCTGGGCACTGCGTAATAACCCGTAATTCGGTGTAACAATCCTGCAAGCAGACTGCCCATTGAAATAGGGTAACAACTTTTTAGGGTTCCAACGCAATTAGGGTAACAAGAAGATGATATTTGTTGCTGTTGAAGTAGCTCTCTTGAGGGCAACAAAAAACCCCTGGCATTGATTGTCAGGGGTTTTGAAATTAGTTGAGGTCAATTCAACCTCGAATGTGTGGTCCCACCTGGGCTTGAACCAGGGACCCCCTGATTATGAGTCAGGTGCTCTAACCAACTGAGCTATAGGACCGGCAATTTTTATAATTGCGGTGCGAATCTAAATATTCAATCGAAATTTCAATACCAGCTTGCAAATAGCTTGTAAATTTCCTGCACGCTTGGCTTAACCCAAAGCCAATGGCAACATTTAAAGTATTGCTCGACAAAAGAAGACAGCTACAGGACAAGACGTATCCTTTAGTTGTGAGAATTTACACCGGTAGGACGTTTAAAGACATCAACCTAAAAACCTACCTGCACGAAAACCAGTTTGACACAATCAAACACAAGGTAAAGAAGAACCATCCTAACGAGAAAATGATTAATCTGAGGATTAAACAGGCGGTTTTGCAGGTGCAGGATACGAAGCTAAACCTTGAACTCCGGGATGAAGTTCTTTCAGCAGAGAAGATTAAGAACAGCGTTGTAAAGCCACAGCCTAAACTAAACTTCATTCAGTATGCTGAAAGCTTAATCCTTCAAATGAAGAAGGTAAAGCGAACCGGTAATGCCTGTGCATACAAAGACGCGATTAGTGCATTAAACGAATATTCAGGCAGGTCAGACCTACAGTTTAAGGAAGTCAACTATGAACTGCTTTGTAGCATTGAAAACAAAATGCTCGCTAAAGGACGAAAGAGGAACACAATTGCTTGCTACAACCGCTCACTACGGGCAATTTACAATAGAGCCATCAACGAAGATTTTGTAGAACTCAAATATTACCCCTACAGGAAGTATAAGATTAAAGGCGAGGCGACAGCCAAACGGAACATAAGTAAAGGGGATATGAAAGCTATTGCAGAAATGCAATTAGTGCCGGATAGCCAAGCATGGCACTCGCGCAACTACTTTATACTTTCATTCAATCTTCGAGGAATCTCCTTTGCCGACATGGTTTCAATAAAACCGGCAGACATTGCTGACGGCAGATTGGTATATAGGCGAAAGAAAACGCACAAAGTTTACAACATCAAGCTTACTGATAAAGCGAAGGAGATTATCAGTTACTACAGCAAACCAAGTCAACCCTATGTTTTGCCCACAATAGAAGCCCATATAGAGCCTAACTCCGAACAGGAAAGGGTAGTTATCCATCAGGCAGTCAAGACCTGTAATAAGTATCTAAAGCAAATTGGCGAAGAGCTTAAGCTACATCAGAAGCTAACTACATATTTCAGTCGTCACAGTTGGGCAACTATAGCAAAGAAAATGGGCTACAGTAAAGACCTAATTTCAGAAGGGTTAGGACACTGTCAAGGAAGTAGAATTACAGAGGTGTATTTGGACAGCTACGAACCCGAGGTGATTGATTCGATGAACGAAGCGGTGTGTCGGTTTTAAATCGAAAGGGAGCAAGGGAAATAACTACCCCTGCTCTCTTTTTTCAATTTAAACTACTTAGCCGGCAACATATAGTTAAGGCTTTTATTGTGGTTAACTACTTATTAAGCCGGTAAGTTCTATTTCTGCAACTCACCGGCTTCTATACAATTTAGGAATCTGAATAGTGTAAAATAGCCGGCTATCTGCTTTGAATTAAATAAGCAGAACCATCTTTTTTATAGCTGAAAAAGAAAGAGAAAATGTTTAACATAAACTTATAAATGACTAAAATTTAAAATTTCCCCTCCAGTCCAAAGCCCTAAAAAACAAACAATTTGTTTGCTCAAAATTAACTGCCCAATCTGCCAGCCTTTTTGAAGGTTGTATTTCTACAACCCAACTCCAAATACTCAGGAGTTTAGCGCCCTGTTATAGCTCAGAAGAGGGCGCACCGGAGCCACTTGCGCCATTTCATATCATTTTTGTTTTCATGATGGCGTGAGGCACATCGCTGTGCAACCTTTACAAACTCTGCTAATCAGAGTCACAATATATTTTAACGTCTTAACTTTTAATCAATCGTGTAGTTCGATTGTATGAGCCATTTAGCTCCTATTCAGACTGAATTCAGAATAGATACTGAAGATAATAAATCAAATCGAGATTTCCTAATCGCTCAGTAGTTTCACTTAAACGACTTATACATTATTGAAAATTTGATGGCAACCAAACAGATTTAAAGGGTTTAAGTGAAATTACTGATGTTTTTATAATAAATTCGTAATCCTTCTTTTCTTTTACATTCGTATATCCCTTCCGCCTAAACGCACAAGGCATGAAAAAAACCATCATTCTCCTTTTGCTTTTTACGCTCAAAGAAATTGTAGCACAGGATGCTATAAATTATCAGGGGATAGTGCGGAATAATACAGGAGTTCTAATTGCAAATAGTCAAGTAAATTTTAGAGTTTCCATTCTATCCGGCAGCATTACAGGCTCATCAGTTTATACCGAAACACATTCCGATACAACCAACAGTTTTGGATTGGTTAACTTACAAATAGGCAAAGGCGCAGTTCAATCCGGTTTGTTTAGTGCCATTGACTGGTCAGCACAAATGTTTATGAGAGTTGAGATAGATGCAACCGGAGGAACTAACTTTATTGATATGGGAACTACACAACTGTTGAGTGTGCCCTATGCCTTCTATGCCAAGGATGCGGCTACAGTAAAACAAGCAAAAACACTTCTTTATTTATCACATTAATACCAAGACAATGAAAAAATCATTATTCATTTCGTTCTTTTTCATCTGTAGCATTTGCCACGCTTCTAATTTAGAGTTTAGTCAAGTAATTGTTATTGACGGAAGCGTAGCATTTTCTCAAACAGTTCCAACAGGGAAAGTTTGGAAAATAGAGAGTGCTACGGGCGCAGCAGGTGCAGCTTGGGTTAGAATATATATAAATAATTTAGTTGCAATTTTATATGGCACTATCGGAAGCAATACCTCTGGTGCTGGGGCTGTGAGTTATATGCCTGTCTGGTTACCATCAGGGACAGGCATTGCCAACTGGGGTAATGCTAATTGTGGTTTGCTAAGCATTATAGAGTATAACATAGTTCCATAAAAGTTGACGCAGCTTTCATTTTCAATATTCATTCGGTTTCTTTCTTACATTCATTAATTCCTTCATACCTAAACAACAAAGCCATGAATAAATTTATTAAACACGGAGTATTAACGATTGCACTTTTCTTTTTATGCGGAGCGTTCGCAGTAGCCCAAGATAAATATGAATACGGATCATTGTTTTCCAATGGTGGGAAAAGCAAAGACTATCAAATATTCGTTTCCCTAAATGATAAATTCGAAGAAATTGATGGCTCAGTAATTGAAGGGAATTCTGTCCAAAATTATACACCGATTACTAAAAAGGTAACAGACTTAAGTAAACAGGGATGGGAAGTTTACAATATAATTGTAGTTCAACCATCTGGTGCTTTACCAAGCCATTATTATTTTGTTAGAAGAAAATTAAAGTAGTCCGCTTTTATTTTGATTTAAAAAACATCTTCTGGGAGAGCGTAATATTTTGAATTAGTTTCTTCTAATGCATTTATAATTACGCTGTTGGCTTATTGCTTTATTTCAGCATCATGAGTTTAACTCCATTTTTTTCACTCTCCTCAGCTATTTTCCTACCCACCTTTATTTTTATACTCCCTCGCCTCTTCTAAAATTTCCAGTTATACCCTCCTGATAAATTACCCATACCATTTTTTTGGGTATGTATCTGCTATAAGGAACCCCCTCATTCACACTACCCCTACCCATCAATGGAGTCGGGCAGTTCCCCCCTTGAAATACCTGTCAGAAAATACCCACCAAACCACTGAGCACATGTAACAACCTTGTCGTTACAATGTCATCCAACAATGACCCCTATTAGCTTGTCAGTGAAAATAAGTATTCAATAACCCAAACCATACATTATGAAAAAAATAGAAGAACAAGTTCAGCAAAGAGAAGCGGCATTTATCGCGGAGCTTCAAAACATTCTCAATGCCAATTGCACCAACCGGATAAAGATTGCTTGTTTATATCAGGCTTATATTAACTGCATGGCTAAAATCAACACTATTGTTAGCGAAGCACAAGTATAACCGGTGCAAGTTTATTCCGCCTAAACAAGTATCACAAACTCATTGAAGATTTCCTACTGAAGCAGGCTTAACATGCCCATGATTCAAAAGGACGAGCGCACTTAGGAGATTCTTTCTGGTAGTGAACCAGGTTTAGGCTCGTAAAACAAAAAAATCGGTTGAACAACCAGACATAAGAGGCTGCCTTAAATACTAATGGCAGCTTCTTTTTATATGTTTCGAAAATAAGACCTGTCTAAAAGAAGCCAAAATCTGGCATAATTGAACCATGATAAAGGCGCAAATACAGCATGTATTATAGCGTTATTGAAAAACCTTCAACTTCTAAAAAGAATACATGAGTTTTTTAAAGGCATAAACTCTTGGTGGGTATTACGTGGTAAGCCAACAACTGTTGGTATGAATTGCTGAACAAAGCGGACAAGAGCAATGCAGGAGTGCAACTCTTTAGGAATAGTTCAGCCGACTGGTGCGGTCAGTGGGGAGAATGAAATATTTCTCCCCTATTTTTACTCGCATAACTACAGGTATAAAATACATCCTCTTGCTTTAGAGATATTACAACTTCGCCTTACTACAATAGCCTAACAAAAAAATCATTCATTCATTTATTTTTTAACCAACCAAGCTTGCAAATACCTTGCAAATACTATTTGACAAACGCTGAAACGTAGATAGGATAAGGGATAGCTTCTAAGAAAAAACTGATTATGAGTCAGGTGCTCTAACCAACTGAGCTATAGGACCGGCAATTTTTATAATTGCGGTGCGAATCTAAATATTCACGGCTATTTTTGAAACCTTATGCAAGAATTCAAAAACCTGATCTTCGACATTGGCGATGTAATAGTTGACATAGATTACATAACCACCATTGGCGAGTTCCAGAAACTATCGGCTGTTGATTTCAGCGAGATAGTTTCTTACAATAAGCAAAATCGAATTTTCGATTTGTTCGAAACCGGAAAAATTACCGCGCAGCATTTTCGTAACGAACTGAAACAGTTTTTGAAAGCAGGAACAAGCGATGAAGAAATAACCCGCGCATGGAATTCTATTCTCATTCATTATCCCGAGCAAAAAATTTCTTTGCTAAAAGAGCTTAAAACCCGCTATAAAACTTTTGCGCTCAGCAACATTAACGAGATTCATGTGCTGAGTATTAACCAGGCTGCTAAACAGAAATTCGGTGCAGATGATTTCGGAAGTTTTTTTCATCACGCTTATTATTCAAACGAAGTGGGGTTCAGAAAGCCGGAGAAAGAGATTTATGAATTTGTGCTCCAGAAAGAAAATTTAAATGCTGATGACACGTTTTTTGTAGATGATAAAGCAGAAAATGTAGAAGCCGCTAAAACCCTAGGCATTCATGCCTATCAATTAACCGACCGAAACAAACTGAATGATCTACTGCTTGATTTGAAAATTATATGAACAAAAACCTGTTTTACTTTTCGCTTTTCACTTTTGCCTTTTACCTTTCAAAAGCCGGAACTGGGTTTATTTTTCTGGCCGATACCACTAAACTTTTCTACGCCAGTAACAACGAAATCTATTCGCCCAACGGTAGGCAATTACTCTATTTTCAAAAAGGAAATATTTTTTTCAGCGGCTCTACCGATGAGAAACAAAACATTTTTCTTCTAGTTACTTCCATGAACATTGCCAGCGACAAGCTGGAACTGATTTACGAAAAAGATAGTCGTGATGCGGCTTTTTCCTTCAGCAAAAACAAATTTTATTCAGGCAAAGTAGAAAGTGATGACATGCGTGATAAAACAGAACTTATTCATGTAGAGCGGATAAAAAAATGGCTCTCTTTTTATTCTTCTTACAACGATTCCCTGCTCGCATATTTCAATGCCGATTCTCTGCCTACTTCAGCAGCTATTATGGTGGCCTACACTTTAATTCAAAAATATGAGTTGGAAAAGATGATGGTCATTCAGCAAAAGCAATTGCCGTTTCAAACCAACAATTTTTCGACCATCAAACCGATATGGGGGAACGCAACTGCCAATGAATGGCTGTGGGATGGTAATGTTCTTCGTCCGCGGTGGAATGTAGACCCTCGTCTGGCATGGGTGTTCGATGGCAAAATAGTAAAGCCGCAATACGGCAATAATATTTACCAGCAATATGAATGGGATGGTGAAAATTTTAAACCCGTATGGCGATCTAATCGGGCTGAAGAATGGACCTGGGATGGCAGGTTGATAAAACCCGTTTATGATACTGATTGGGCAAATCAATACGTAATTGAAGATGGAGTCGTCAAGCCATGGAGCAACGTGCATACAGAGAAAGAATGGAGATTGGATGGCAACATTCCAATACCCTTGTTGATTTTAATTCTAAGTGGAATCGCCAAACCGTTTTGATGTTCAATGAAAGCCGATTTAAGATTATAGTTTACATTAGCCCTCCTTAAAAAAACGAAACATGAAAAAATTACTTTTTACAGCGAACATTCTGATGGTTTTGGCGCTCGCTTCCTGCAACCCGAAAACCGAGCAAAAAGCAGAAACTGCTCCTGCTCCGGAACCTAAAAAGATTGAGATTAAACTAAGCGATTTATCAATCAATAAAGATTTTGTATGCGGAATGTCGCTTGAAGAAGGTGGTGTTGCCGATACAACCTCTTACGATGGTAAACTATACGGATTCTGTTCTCCTGAGTGTAAGACCGAGTTTGCAAAGAATCCTTCTTCTTATTTAGCTCAAAAGTAAATTCAGCGGATGATTCATAGTAAAATAACCGGAGTGGGAATGTACGTTCCCGAGCAGGTGGTAACGAACGATGACCTTTCGAAAATGATGGATACATCGGACGAATGGATTATTGAACGCACCGGAATTAAAGAACGCAGGTTTTTTAAAGAAGGAGAGGATACTGTTTCGAGTATGGGCGCACACGCGGCCGAACAGGCTTTAGAGCGTGCAGGAAAAAAAGCAGAAGATATAGACCTGATTGTAATGGCAACCCTGAGTTCCGATTATAACTTTCCTGGCTCGGGAGTGTTAGTACAGCGCAAACTTCCTTTCCGACAAATTCCGGCCTTCGATGTAAGGGCACAATGTTCGGGTTTTATCTACGCGCTTAGTGTAGCAGACCAGTTTATTAAAACCGGTATGGTTAAAAATGCTTTGGTAATTGGCTCAGAAGTCCAAAGCAACGTGTTTGAAAAGAGCGATAGAGGAAGAAACATGGCCGTAATTTTTGGTGATGGGGCAGGTGCAGTTGTGTTAGAAGCTACAGAAGAACCGAACAAAGGAATTCTAACAACAAAGTTGCATAGCGATGGTCGTTTTGCCGAGGAACTTTACCTGGAGCATCCGGGTTCGAGAAGAAAAGAAAGATTTAGCCCGGATATGATTGAGAAAGGAGAACTACTCCCCTACATGAACGGCAAAATGGTCTTTGTAAATGCCTTGAAATATTTCCCCGAAGTAATTCGCGAGGCGTTAACCGAATGTAATTTGAAGGATAGCGATATTGATTTACTCATTCCGCATCAGGCAAATGCGCGTATAACAGTGCAGGTGCAAAAAGAAATGAACCTGCCCGATGGAAAAGTAATTTCTAACATTGACCGTTTCGGTAACACCACCGCTGCGTCTATACCTATTGCGCTTTGCGAAGCATGGCAGGATGGAAAAATTAAAGATGGCGACCTCATTGCCATAGCTAGTTTCGGTTCCGGCTTTATGTGGGCAAGTGCACTAATAAGATGGTGAAACGATTGAATTCTTCTTTTAATTTATATCTACCCATGAAAAAATTTCTTGTTTTCTTTTTATCTGTAACAGCTATTTTCAATACATTATTGGCACAGGACAACATCATTCTCCGCAATGGCGAAGAAGTTAAAGCTAAGGTGCAGGAAGTAGGCATCAGCGAAATCAAATACAAAAAGTTTGATAACCTGACTGGTCCTCTTTATACTGTTTTGAAGAGCGATGTATTTATCATTAAGTATGAAAACGGAAGCAAGGAAGTATTCGGAAATGCCGAAGATGCCCCTACACAAAAAGTCCATGAAGAAAAAAGAAAGGCCTTGCCAGCAACAGGTAATAACGAATACAAGCAAGATCGCAAAGCCGCAATCAAGAAAATTGTAGGTGGTGCTATAATGACAGGTATAGGAGTACCGGTACTGATTGCAGGTGTAGCGTTAACGGCAGTAGGCATAAGTTCTTTTGACGCATCTTCTTCCGGAAATGTTATTATGAATGGCCCGAGTATCGGATTAATTGCCACAGGTGCAGTATTAGCGGCCGGAGGTATTGTATTGGAAGTATTAGGCCCCATTACCTTGAGCCGGGGTATAAAAGCCCGAAGGCTTGCTAAGCAAACCGCATCAACGCTTGATTTTAAGCCTATTTATAACACAGGTCTTGACCGTTACAACTATGCCTTGAACCGGCAGACACTTGGAGTAGTTACGTTTACTTTCTAATAAACAATACTGGTCTACAATTTTCGGTTTTGTTTTTCGTCAAATGAGGATGGAAACGGGGAACAGATGATTGCTTCAATCTCCCTTTCAAAACTATTTCTACTTTTAACTTCGAAATCAAAAACAAAACTCTCATGAAAAATGTATTAAGACTTTTTATTGCGTTGGTGATTGCCTCTTCACTTTCAAGTTGTAGCTATAATTCGCTGGTAGAAAAACGCGAAGCTGTTAGTGCACAATGGGCAAACGTTGAAACAGCTTATCAGCGCAGGTCAGATTTAATTCCAAATTTAGTTGAGACTGTAAAAGCCGGAGGTAAATATGAATCAGAAACCTTGCAGAAAGTAGTAGAGGCACGCGCATCTGCCACTAGTATTAAGCTTGATCCAAGCAATCTTTCAGAAGAAAACATTGCAAAATATCAAGCGGCACAAAGTCAGTTAAGTGGAAGCCTATCCCGCTTACTTGCCACCGTTGAAGCATATCCTGAATTGCAGGCAGTAAAAGGCTATTCTGAACTGCGTGTTGAACTTGCCAGCACCGAAGACAAAATTGCTTTCGAGCGTAAAAAATTCAACGACCTGGTGAACGACTACAACGCCAGCATCGCCACTTTCCCTGCTTTGATTACAGCAAAAATGTTCGGATTTACTTCGAAAGGATACTTTAAAGCCGACGCGGGAACCGAAAAAGTTCCAACGGTTAAGTTCTAATTATGAGGAGTGAAAATTCGTTTTTCTGCTAATTGCCATTTATGCTTTTTCAAAAACATTTTTTTACCGAAGAACAACGTAAAGCTATTGTTCAGGCAATTACTGATGCCGAAGCCATGACTTCAGGGGAAATCCGTTTACATGTAGAAGCTAAGTGCAAAAACGAAAATGTTCTTGAACGCGCCACCGAGATTTTCTTTCAATTAAAAATGAATAAAACCCTTCATCAAAACGGAGCGTTAATTTATCTGGCACATGAGGATAAAAAATTTGCAATAATCGGTGATAAGGGAATTAACGAAGTAGTGCCGGCCACATTTTGGGATGGCACAAAAGAAGTGATGAGCGGACACTTTAAGCAGAATGAATTTTTAGAAGGGATTCTTTTTGCAATTCAGGAAACCGGTTCCCATCTTAAACAGTATTTTCCTTTGCACGCAAACGATAAAAACGAGTTGACGAATGAAATTAGTGAGGGATAGAAAGTTTGGTGCTTTACAATGGGGAAAAAAAATACTACTTGTATTTATTGCATATTGCCTGTTGCCCGTTGCTTACTCTCAGAACTTTCCTGCCCAACCCAACCCTCCCCGATTAGTAAATGATTTTACAGGAGTTCTTTCTTCTGCCGAACAATCAGCACTTGAACAAAAGTTAGTGGCCTATGATGATTCTACCTCTACTCAAATTGCAATTGTAATTATTGAAAGCTTAGAAGGGGCAGAGGTAGGAAGCTACGCTGCTGAATTAGGCGAAAAATGGGGAGTAGGAACAAAGAAAAATCATAACGGAGTAATGATTTTAATGGCGAAGAAAGAACGCAAAGTAACTATCCGCACCGGTTATGGAGTTGAAGAAAAACTTGGCTCCATTATCTGTGATCGAATTATTAAAAACAAACTTGTTCCAAATTTTAAAGCGGGGAATTTCTACGCAGGCTTTGATGAAGCCACAGATGAAATGATAGCTCGCTTATCGGGCATGTATGTAAACGATAAACAGGACAACGGCAATGACAATTCGCCAATACCTGTGTGGGTTATCATCTTAATCATCTTCATTGTATTTTTTATTCTTCCGCTCATTTTTAGAAATCGTGGTGGCGGAAAAACATACAGCCGTGGAGGTTGGGGAGGTGGTCCGTTTTTAGGCGGAGGCGGTTTTGGTGGTGGCGGAGGTGGAGGTGGCGGTTTCGGAGGTTTTGGTGGTGGAGGTTTTAGCGGTGGTGGAAGCAGCGGAAGCTGGTAAAATCAATTTCAAAAATTTCATGCAGTATAAATCTCACCCGTGGCACGGAATTTCTTTCGGAGAAAATTTTCCGGATGTGTTGACTGCGTTTATTGAAATTGTTCCTGCCGATACGGTGAAATATGAAATTGATAAAGCAAGCGGCTGGCTGAAAGTTGACCGGCCGCAATTATTTTCAAATGTTGTTCCCGCTCTTTACGGTTTTATTCCGCAAACACTTTGCGATGTGGAAGTAGGAAAATTTTCCATGATAAAAACCGGTAAGCAGAATATTAAGGGCGATCAGGACCCGATGGATATTCTGGTGCTGGAAGAAAAAAATATTCAGAACGGGGGAATTTTAGTTCAGGCAATTCCTATTGGCGGATTCAGAATGATTGACAAAAATGAAGCAGACGATAAAATTATTGCCGTGATGAAAGATGATGCGGTATATGGGAAAATAAAGGACATCAGCGAGTTGAATGAATCTATTGTAAACCGGTTGAAACATTATTTTCTAACCTATAAAGATTTACCCGGTTCTATCGAAAAACGCAAAGTGGAAATTGCTGCTGTTTACGGAAGAGAAGAAGCTCTGGAAGTAATTCGCCAAAGCGCTGTTGATTATAAAAACAGGTTTCAATTTACATGAAAAGCAAATTCATTTTCATTATAGGAATTGTAATAGCAATTCTTGCAGCGGGATTTTTATACAATAAATTTCTGATAGCTCCTAAACTGAAACTTGAAACGCTGGAACTAACCGATTTAGAGGGCAATAAAATTTCTCTCGATTCTTTTCAAAACAAAAAACTCTTCATCAACTTTTTCGCCACCTGGTGTGGTCCATGCATAAAAGAACTGCCTTCAATTTTTTCAGCTCAACAAATTCTCGTCAAAGAAAATTTTCAATTTGTTTTAATTTCTGATGAACCAATTGCCCGTTTGCAAAACTTTAAAGAAGGAATTGGAATAGATTTTTTGATTCTTCACTCTGAAAAAAACCTACAACAGTATCAAATCTTCAGCATTCCTGTCAGCTATGTTTTAACTGCAAAACATGAAGTGGTTTTCAAAAAAAGTGGAGGAGAGGATTGGGCAAGCATTGCGATGATTGAAAAGATGAAGCACCTCACCAAATAATTATCTCTTCGAAAAATAATTCATCCACAAAACAATCAGCAGAAAAAACATCCCGTAGCTCATCAGCAGGTATACACGGGTGTGCGCTAGTTCAAAAAAATATTCTGAGCAACAACTTTGAACAATTCCTAAGCCAACTAAGCGAACTACGTTAATCGCATAGATGCAGAAAATACCTGCCGGAATGTACCATAGCTTGTAAATCCATTTGCCCGTATATGCAATAATAAATCCCGCAAAGATAACACATACCGAAACTCCCAGACAGTGATTGGCAAGAAACAAACCCGGGGTATTGTTGATGATAATATTTCGGTGATTGTAAACTAATGAATAACCTAGTATTTTTTGAAGTATAAATGATGCGGGTTGAATAGTTTTATAAGCAAACCAATCAGTAAATAGTATCCATACAGCATTCAGAAATGTGCCTTCTCTGTTTAAGAAAAAAAATAAAATTTTCCAAACCAGATAAACGAACAATACCTTAACAACGAATGTCCCGGCAGTAAGGATTTTTTTATCGGAAACAACTTTTTGGATGAATGCACGCATGACACGGTGTTAGAAGAAAATTCCGCGCCAGGATATTTTGATGAATGCAACAAACAACGCAAATACAAAAAGTATAGCAAAGCTGAACTTTTGGAGCACTTTATACTTTAATACTTCGTCTTGAAGAATTTCTAAATAAAACAAAGCCACCCAACTTATCAGCAGAGAAATTCCTATGACCAGCAAATAAATTGCATGAATAAAAATATTCATGGGAAAAGTGATGGCACTGGTAACAATAGCCCCCAGAATAAACGGAACCACAGCGGTTTCAATAAAATATCTTCTGCGCCTTGATGATTTATTCACTTTTGAAAATGAATACGAAAAACGTAAAAACAATTTAGGGTAGTTGATAGAAAAATAAAGCATCAGTACAACAAACAATATGTTTATGGCATATACAAACGGAACAGGTAAAAACCACCAGGCATAAACAACAGCAAAATTCTGGTAGAAAGGAGAGTTAAATTCATTGGCTCCAAATGACGCAATAATACCTTGAGCTGCAAAAAAAGAAGTGCCGATAACAAAACACCAGACAAAAAAAACATTCAGCACTAACGGCTTACGTTTTATTTTGTCGAAAAGAAACAGCATTAATAAACCAAATAACAAGACAAAGAACGGGTATGTACTATAGATGATAGACACTTTCAATTTTGACCACTTGTTGCCGTTTAATAAAAAGCGGATGCCGAAATAATAGAGGTTAGCATCAAGTTTGAAAAGTTTTCCGACCACTGCCATAGCGAAATAGCCGCCAAAAGTGATAATTGAATAGGCAAGCGAAAAGCATATGGTGGAATTAAAAATCC
>CAIYOV010000305.1 GCA_903927935.1 uncultured Bacteroidota bacterium
AAAAATGATTTAGCAGACCTGGAATTACAAAACGAAAAAATAGAGGGAGAATTAAGAACACTACTAGTTCCGAAGGAACCCGAAGATGAGCGCAATGTGTTACTGGAAATTCGTGCAGGCACCGGTGGCGATGAGGCGAGCATTTTTGTAGGAGACCTTACACGTATGTATACACGCTATTGCGAAACATTGGGCTGGCAGGTGGCGGTTGCCAATGCCAGCGAGGGCAGTGCAGGTGGCTATAAAGAAATTGTATTAGAGGTTACCGGGGAGAATGTTTATGGCAAACTGAAATTTGAAAGTGGTGTACACCGCGTTCAGCGCATTCCGGAAACAGAAGCAAAAGGTCGTGTGCATACTTCAGCCGTTACAGTAGCTGTATTGCCCGAAGCTGATGAAGTGGAGGTGTATATCAATCCGGCAGATATACGGTTGGATGTATTCCGTGCATCCGGTGCAGGCGGGCAGCACGTAAATAGGACCGAGAGCGCAGTGCGATTGACGCACGTTCCTACCAATACAGTAGTAGAGTGTCAACAAGAACGTTCGCAGCACAAGAACCGTGAGCACGCTATGAAAATGTTGAAGACAAAAATTTATGAATCAGCCGTTCGCAAACATGAAGATGAGATTGCCGCACGTAGAAAAACACTCGTAAGCACCGGAGATCGTTCGGCTAAAATACGCACCTACAACTACCCTCAGGGACGAATTACTGATCATAGGATTAACCTATCTATCTATAACCTGGCAGCGTTTATGGATGGCGGCATTAGCGAAATGATTGATGCATTGGCAGTGGCAGAACAGAGCGAAAAGCTCAAAGAAGGCGGGGTAGCATTTTAATTTTCCTTTTCAATATCGCATATTCTTTTGTATTTAATCATTTCGCTTACATTAGCATCCGCTATACAAACGGATATTTTGGATTTGAGTGCCTTTTTTCTCGCTATGAAATTTGAAATGATATTAACCGGTATCATTTTTATACTGCTTTTTCTGAAAATTGATGGTCGGTTTTCCAATACCAATCTGCTTCGTCTTATAAATATTTTACTTGTTATTAATCTAGTTGCTGGATTTTTCGGAAATGGGGAATTGAACCTGTTTGGCGATTCGTTTCACACAAATCATCTACTATCCTTAGAAAAAAATATACTTAACCTTGCAGTGCTGATTATTTCACTCACCGGTTACGAGTGGCTTAAGAATCACAAACACCTTCCGGAGTTTTTTATTTTACTGCTTTCGAGTTTGCTCGGTTTGTTTTTTATGATGAGCAGCGGCAATTTGCTGATGTTTTATCTCGGATTAGAACTGTCCACTATTCCGCTTGCCGCGCTTTGCAATTTCGATTTAGATAAAAAAGTTTCCAGCGAAGCCGCGATGAAGATGATTATGTCATCTGCATTTTCATCAGCCATTTTTTTGTTTGGAATTTCTATGATGTACGGCACTACCGGCACCATCAACTTTTCGGAAATTCCATCCGCATTGGTTGGGAGTCAATTACAGACGCTTTCTTTTATATCGCTCTTTACCGGTTTTGCTTTCAAACTTTCGGTAGTTCCTTTTCATCTATGGACAGCCGATGTTTATGAAGGTTCACCAATTGCAGTTACAGCCTTTCTCTCTGTGGTTTCGAAAGGTGCAATGAGTTTTGTTTTCATCACGGTGCTTTATAAAGTGTTTGCCCCGCTTGCATCGGTGTGGTATTATACACTCGCAGTTTCTGCCGTTATCACCATGATAGTGGGAAATTTATTTGCACTGCGCCAACAAAATCTGAAACGCTTTTTTTCCTTTTCTTCTATCGCACAAATGGGTTATGTTTTAATAGGTATTTCAAGTGCCTCGCAAATTGGTGTGGCGAGTGTGGTTTACTTCATTTTGATTTATGTGTTCAGCAACCTGGCAGCATTTGGTGTAATCAGCATTATCTCTTCTTTCACGGGAAAAGAAACCGTGAGCGATTACAAAGGACTTTACAGATCAAATCCAACGCTTGCGCTGATCATGGCACTCGCACTTTTCTCACTGGCCGGAATTCCTCCTACTGCGGGATTTTTCGGCAAATTGTTTTTACTTACCACCGGTGCTTCTATGGGAACCTGGTGGCTGATTATTATTGCAGCACTGAACATGATTGTTTCGCTTTACTACTATTTGCGAATCATCCGCGCCATGTTTGTAGATGAAAACAGTGAACCTTTGCCAAAGGTTTCCCTTGCATCTTCCGTTTTTGCAGCATTGGCAGTTTGCGTAGCTGGTATTCTTGTAATTGGATTTTTAAGCAAAACGTTTGATGTCATTTTTAATCTTTCGGCTAATTTGTAATCCATGGCAATCAATCAGAATCATCCATTTGAAGAAATTGACGGAGTGCGTTGTGCTGTGGTTGAGAAAAACTGTAAACCGGAGCGCGTTGAATTTTTGAAATGGTTGCTCGAAGGAAATGGATATACAGTTGTTGTGATCGCCTCCTCTCCTCCAAAAGTTGTTGCTCCACCTGCACCAAAGGTAGAAGCAACTATAGATGGCGTTGTTCTGCCACCGGTTGCAGAAACGCCCGCGCCTCCAATGCCTCCTTCAACCTTTACCGTAGCGGTTACACAAAATGAATTTAACGTAACCAATGCTATTTACGGAAGATTACTACACACAAATGACGGACATGTGGTAACCATGAAATACTGGAAACAGGAAGATGCGGTGAGTAATGACTACAAGCCCTATTTTGCGAAGACCTGGAGATAGTTACAACGTCTCAAAATATTCTACAATCTTTTTCTTCAGAAGTTCATCCTGTTCTTTAAGAACAAGTTTTGGGATATTTTCTACTACCTCATATTCGGGCCAGCCCTCATCATCGTTGCCAATAAAATTAAAATACCCTTCGCTTGAAAAAAGTTTGCAGACTGCTACATGCATTAAATCTTGCTTCTCCTCCTTCTCCCATTTTTCTTTTACAATGCCCACTTCGTTTATGCCGATGAGGAAGAGCATAGCATTGATGTCCGGTCGCTGGCCAAATTCATTTTTTACGCGGTTACGAACTTCGTACCAGCGCAGAGCAAAGCTTTTTTCATCTTCGCTTTTATGTTCATTCAGTAGTGGCATCAGTGGCTTTTAATTTTCGATTTCGGATTCAACACAAAATCATCCGCATCGTTTAAGAAAGGAAGTTGTTCTCTCACTTTTTTCAACTCTTCGTAATTTAATTCAATAGTGAAAATATCTTCTTCGTGTTCTTTGTGATAAAGTATTTTTCCTAAAGCATCAATCACCATAGAATCTCCGGTATGAGAAATATTTTTCCCATCAACGCCCACACGGTTTACACCAATAACATACGCTTGATTTTCAATAGCCCGGGCAGGCAACAAACTTTTCCATGCCAAATTTCTCCTTTCGGGCCAATTTGCAACGTAAAGCAAAATCTCATATCCTGCGTTTTTGTTTCTTGCCCAAACAGGAAACCTTAAATCATAACAAATCAGCGGACAGATTTTCCAGCCGTTTAATTCTACAATTAACCTTTCATCTCCTGTCGAAAAACATTTCGGTTCATCGCTTATGCAAAACAGATGTCGTTTGTCGTAGGTCATAAATTCTCCATCCGCCTGCATCCAAACCAATCTGTTATAAAATTTGCCCTCATCTTTAATCATTAAACTTCCGCACACAACACAGTTTTTTTCACGTGACGTCTTTCTCATCCACTCAATAGCTCTGCCATTCATTGTTTCAGAAAATTTTGGGTTCATGCTAAATCCTGTGGTAAAAGTTTCGGGCAATACAATGAAATCTGTTTGTCCAATCGCAGCAATCTTCTCCGAAAACATTTGAAGATTAGCAGGGATATTCTCCCAATGCAGATTCGATTGAATAATTGTAATGCGAAGGTTCTTCATACGGTGGTGAAGATACTACATCAAAGATATTTTCTCGGCTGCCCGCTTTAAGGTATCTTCCTCCTTAGCAAAGCAAAAGCGGATTACACTATTGTCAACGTTGTGGCGATAGAAAACCGAAACCGGAATGGCTGCCACGCCTTTCTCCCGAGTCATTCGTTTTGCAAATTCCAAATCTCTTTCGTCAGAAATTTTGCTGTAGGAAACCAACTGGAAATACGTGCCTTCGCATTTCATTAAGTTGAAACGTGAAGACTGAATAGCTCTGCGGAAATAATCTCGTTTCTGTTGATAGAAAGAATTGAGTTCGAGATAAAGTTCTTTTCGTTTCAGAATTTCTGCAAAGGCAACTTGTGCAATAGAATTCACGCTAAACACATTAAACTGATGCACCTTTCGGAATTCATTCATCAGATTTTTCGGAGCAATACAATAACCAACTTTCCATCCCGTGGTGTGATATGTTTTCCCAAAACTGCCAATCACAAAACTGCGTTCTGCTAATTTCGGATAGCTCAAAACACTCTCGTGTTTCGCTTCATCAAAAACAATATGCTCATATACTTCATCGCTGATAATAATGATGTCGCTGCCTTTTGTCAACTTCTCCAACTCTGCCATATCAACGGACTTTAGAGTGGTGCCCGATGGATTATGTGGCGTGTTGATGATAATCATCTTGGTGCGCTGATTAATCAGTCTCTTCACCTTCTGCCAATCAACTTTATAATCGGGTGATTCCAGGTCGTAAAATATAGCTTTGCCACCTGTTAGTTCAACAGCCGGTGCGTAGCTGTCGTAAGCGGGAGCAAACAAAATTACTTCATCATCTTCACGAATGACCGACAGTATAGCTGTGAAAATTGCCGGTGTGCCTCCAGCGGTAATAGTAATTTCTAAATCGGCATCTACATTTGTTCCGTAAAGTGCTTCTGCCTTCTCGGCAATTCTTTCGCGCAACGGCAAGTACCCCGCCATAGGGGCATACTGATTGAAATTGCCCTTCATTGCTTTTTCCACTTCTTCTACCAAAACCGGATACGGGTTAAAATCAGGAAAGCCTTGTGAAAGGTTAATGGCATTATGCTCCTTTGCTAAAGCACTCATTACCGTAAAAATGGTTGTGCCTACATTCGGAAGTTTAGAGTTTAGAGAAGAAGGAAAATGCATTCGTCCAATTTACCTATTAAAGATATTTATCTAAATCGGCAACCTTAAGGTCAACTGTTATCTGTTTTATCTCCTGCTCCTGTCTTTTTTCGCATACAAGCAACACATCACCCGTGTCTATTATGCAATAACCGCTTAAGCCTTGCAGCACCACTAATTTATCTTTGGGCACCATAATCATGTTGTTGGCTGAGTCGTAAATCTTGACGTTTTTACCCGCAACAGCATTGCCTAGATAATCGTGGTGATACGCGTCATAGAGCGAATCCCACGAGCCGATGTCGCTCCAACCAAATTGTGCAGGTATGGTGTAAACATTATCTGCTTTTTCCAT
>CAIYOV010000306.1 GCA_903927935.1 uncultured Bacteroidota bacterium
AGCAGTCCCGGTCAGGAGCTGGGCGCCACGGCACAAATTATTTTACCGCTGGAAACAACAACGACAACAACATAGAGGTAATTGCGCGTGTCTAGACTAAGATCTGGTTGCAGCGATGATTAGAAATAGTGGATATGGTGATTCAGATTCTTTTTGAATGTAGGGCATTTCAATAATTTTACAACCAAATATTAAATAGAAACTTATGAAGAACTATTTATTCATCTTTATCGTTATTGTTAGCTCCTTGAAAATTGAAGCACAACAGTGGCATAAAACTCCTCCGCCTTATTATGGAAATGATATTAATTCAATTCAAATTTTCAATCGTGATTTTTCAATATTGGCCGGAGGAATCGATCCCAACTATCAAACCTTTTACAATACTAATAGTGGCGGATTGACATGGGAATATATTAACGGAATCGCATCACCCTGGATTCAGGGGTTGGCAATGAAGGATTCTAATAATGGAGTTGCTGTAGGACACGCGGGGGTACTTCTGAAAACCATTGACAGATGGTATCATTGGACTAACGTTACTTCACCGGTCGTTGCTGATTTTAATAAAGTAATTTACGTAAATAATCAAACTTTATTTGCAGTTGGCGGAAACAGATTTAATGATTCTCTTCGGGTAATTCTAAAAAGTACCGATAATGGGAGTACATGGATTACTGTATTTAATCAACAAGGGAAATGGTTGAAATCGGTAGCTTTTGCCGATGCAATGCATGGTACAGCTGTTGGAGATAGCGGCTCTATTTTAAAAACTATTAATGGAGGGAATACATGGTCGGCAGTTCCGACACCTTTAATCAGAGATTTTAATTCGGTAACTTTTGTAAACGATACTATAGGTTTTATTGTTGGGGGTAAAGAAGCAAACGATTCGGTTAGAACAATTCTTAAAACTACTAATGCCGGAAATTCTTGGACAGTGCTCAAGGATGAAACAAACGGTTGGTTAAAGGATGTTGCCTTTGTGAGCAAGGACACCGGTTATGCGGTTGGTGAGCTAGCAGCCATATTAAAAACAACAGATGGTGGCTTAAACTGGACCCCGCAGGTAGTTGGCGGAGCTACAGGTGATGAGTATTTTAATGCTATTAGTTTCAACAGTTCAGACTATGGTTTAGTGGTTGGCAAAAGCGGTAAGATATTTGTGTATTCCAGCCCTCAACCTGTGCAAGCGTATACTACAGGAATTACTGCTGATAGCACGAATGCTACTTTTAAATCGATGATTAATACTTATGATAGCTTAGCCGCGGTTACATTTGTAGTGTCAACCGATAGTAATTTATTCGGATCATTTTTAACCGGTGAACAGTTTCACCGAACAGCAGTTCTTTCACCGTTCGATGCTAACCTGAGTGGCTTTACGCCCGATACCAAATACTATTTTTGTGTTAGGGTAAGAACAATTACTGATACTATTTATGGCGACACACTCAGTTTTTACACCCACTCATACGGCAGCAGTTTCAGAACTCTTCCTGCTGATGATATTACAACTTCTTCAGCCTTATTAAGGGGATATGTTAAAAAGATGCCGTACCCTATCAATTTATATTTCGATTATGACACCACCCCTGCATTAAATCATACCGTTACAACTAATCCGGCTTCAGTTTCAGATACTTTGGAGCATGCTGTTACCGCCAGCCTTAATTCATTACAGCCAAACAAGTTATATTATTACCGGCTAAGAGGCGTTGAAGCATCTACAAATCAAGCATATTACGGTGATTTGCAAAGTATATACACTGCAATTCCTTTTTCAGTCTTTGAAGCATCAACTGCGCAGGTCGTAAATGACAGCACGGTGATATTTCAGGGGCAAATAACAGGTATAAACATGCCTATTACCGTTGACTTTACATACGGAACAACCCCGCTTACAGAGAACCATACTAACGTAGCGGCATATTTAACGTCCGGGGGATTTAATGGATCGGTTGTGCAAACCGGTTTGTTGCCCAATACACTTTATTTCTATAGAATGAGGGCACTGACAAGCAATGCAGGTTTTTATACTCCCTTAAATTGTTTTTACACCAGCGCTGTTCCTGGCGGATTCCAGGCGGTTTTGCCATCCAATGTAACCGGGTCCTCTGCACAAATAAACGGGGTTGTAAGTAAATTTAACCAGCCGGTTAATATTTCATTTGAATACGGACAAACCATGGCACTTGGCAGCCAAACTGCTGCAACACCTGCATCAGTAAACGATACACTGGTTCATAATATTTCGGCTACCATAAGCGGTCTGCAACCCAATACGACTTATTACTACCGCATGAAAGGGACAACAGCTTTTGGAAATATTTACAGCAATATCATGGGCTTATACACCGGGACAGTACCGGTGCCCGAAATAAACACTTTAGCAGCATTATTTCAGGATACTATGGTATCAATCAACGGAAGTTTGCACGGATTA
>CAIYOV010000307.1 GCA_903927935.1 uncultured Bacteroidota bacterium
CTAACACTTTATACCTTAGTGGGTCAAACAAAGCTAATACAACATCAGCATCATTTTGAGTTTGGGAACTTTCTGCAAAATCCTCTAATTGAGGCTCTCAAATTTTCGGTTAACCAGCACTGGTTGCCTATTTCTTTTACATGGTAAATATTGCCATCTCTATCGTGAACAGTGGTTGATGCCCCGCAACTGGTAAGCACGGTAGCCGATGCAGTAACCGTGCACCCCTGTGCATCGGTAACGGTAACGGTGTAATCTCCGGTCTGCAGGTTGCTGATGCTTGAAACTATAGCGTTGGTACTCCATTGGTAAGCATATGGGGTAACTCCACCCGTAGCAATTGCTGTAGCCGTGTTGCCGGTTACATTGGGTGTTACACTTAAGTCACTTAAGCCGCAACCCGTAACAGCATTCCCTTCCTCCGATACATGAATAGTAATGTCACTAAATCCGGTAGCCGAAACTTTTACTAAGCCGGTTCTGAAATTATCATTGGGGTTTTCGGTGGCAGTTAACGGAATAGTTGCATTTCCGCTTCCCGAGTTTATGGTAGTGCTCAACCACCCAACGTTAGACGATACCTGCCAGCTAACCGTAGGTGAGGCCATAATATTGAAGGTATTGGTGCCACCTGTTGGAAATCCGAAAAAGATATAGGTGGTGGAAGTTGAAAAAGTATCGATTACCGCGGGAACGTTAACGGTAGCGTCTACGGTTTTTTCTTCCACCCATCCGCCTTTATCTACTTTTACTTTGTATTTAAAATTTTCGGTGTTGCCTGAAATGGATTTGAATTTAACCTCAGTTGCCGACTGTATGACCACCTGCACATTAGTGGTGTTGGTGGTTACGGTAATGGTTACATCGCTGGGTTGTAAAGCAACGGGTTCCTGTGTATTTTCGAGCGGAGGAATAGTTTCGAAAATAGAAGGCAGCTTGGCTGATACCGTATTAAGTTCATCGCGGGTTCGTAAAAAATAATCGGTTTCCTGCGAAATATCATTGTCGCTGCTTTGAATAGGCCGGTACTTAGGGTCTAGGTTTACAGGCTTGTTTTTATCGCTGGTAAATAACACTGGTAATGACTGGAATAAGGCCTGTGTAAATATCCAGTTAACCTTACAAAATACATCCAGATTAGAGGAGAATTTTTCCCAGGCAGGAGCTATATCTGCCCACAATATGTAACCTCCAGTAGCTGTTGCAAGCGCAATGCCGACTGCCGCAACACCTACATTGGCAGGTGCCAGTTGTGAAGAAACAAGTGCCAGTGCCATTATTTTTAAAAATTTTTTAGAACAGGTAATCAGGTCACTTGCAGAGTTGCCAAGATTATCTGCTGTACATATATAAAATTCGTTGACCGGGTTTTTAGGGCACTCCGATTCTTTTTTAAAAGCGATAGGGGCATCAAAGTTGCCATTCACATTATCCGAAAAGGTTTGAAACACAGCTTTGTTCGCCTCGTAGATAAGCATGGCCTGGTTTTTCTGTTCGGCCGTAAGCGAATTAAAAAGTGTAACTACCTGTTCTTTAAAATTTATAATGCTGTCAAGTTTTGCTGACTCAGCACTGCTGCCGGTATTAATTTGTAATACCGCATTATCAAATTTTTGAAATACGGTGGTGGCCATACTTGCAGGGTCAGCAACCTGCGTTTGAGTTACATTAAAGTTGACCTTGCCAAGGTCAAACACCAGCGCGTAGCTGCCATTTGGTATTTCGGGCACCATAAAAGTTAAGGTAGTGTCCGATGTTTTCTGCAACTGTATGGCTGTATTTCCGAAGTTGCCGTTATACTGTTGCGATAGAGTAATATTCTGTAAAATCAAACTGACTATCTCGTACGTTCTTACATCCGTTTTTTCGGCACGTAACACCGGCTCAATAGTTTTTTCTTTTTTACAGGAGTTGATAGTGGTGATTAATACGGGAAAAATCACCAGCAGGCTCATTAGTAGAATTCCTTTTTTCATGGCGGTAAATTTGCCCGCAAAGAACTGTTAACGTCCGTTAAAATAAAATGACTTTGCTCAGTAAATAATAGTTTAAAATACACTATTCGCTGCCCTGAAGAGTAGCGGCTGGTGGTTTTATTTTCCCCATTTATCAAATTCGTCAATATCGTAGGTTTCGTCTTTTAAGTAGAACAATACCATAACCAATACAAATGCTCCCATCATTGCAAAAAGTAAAATGTTTACCTTATCTGTCATATACAAAGCCTTGTGTTTTTTTTTATTAAATAAACGGAGCGGAGAATAAAAAGGTTTTCGTCATTCACTGTATACTATCTGATTAATTAGAAAGAACGGGATCCAGGTTATGCAGGTTCAGCTCACTTACCTCTATAGATTGTGTTGTATATGGTCATTTATAGCCGTAAAAGTTAAAGTTCCCGAACAGAATAGGGCAGAAGGGGTATTGTATATCACTGAAAGAGGCTGTTTGTCCTCCGCAGAGCGAGACAATAGGAGGCAAAAAAAACGGCTACCGCGCTCAAACAGTAGCCGTAACTTAAACCCTTATCCCTACATGAAACAGGGAAGATAATAGATGGGAAAATATTTTTCGAACACAATACTTATTAAACAATCAGATAGGTATGGAAAGTATTGTAGTTTGGGGCTTTAAACACTGTTTTTGAATGCCGTTCGGCATAAGGGAGGCTGTTTAAAAGTATTGCCCGAATACTGATATCTCTTTTAATTTTGTTGCGCTTACCAATCTATATATATGAAAAAGATTTACCTCATCTTTTGTATTTCTATCCTTAGTCGTATTGCTACAGCCCAGCAATGGCAATATTCTATGCCCACATACGGATTTGACATTAATGCTATCGATATTCTTAAACACGGACACATAGTTTTGGGAGGTGGCCGTGAATCCTTTGACTCTCTCCAAATCATGTTTGCTACAGTTGATTATGGGCTTACCTGGACTGAAAATGAACATGACGGTTATGCCGCATGTAATAAATCAATCGCTTTTTCAGATACTTCTAACGGTTTGGGGGTAGGCGACTGGGGCCGTATTATCAGTACCGGTGACGGAGGCGCGCATTGGGGCAATGAGGTTTATCCCATTAACCGAAATTTTAATAAGATAGTAAACATAGCACCGCTAACCTATTATGCAGTAGGGGGCAAGGAGTCGCACGACTCGATGCAGACGATTATCAAAACCACCAATGGCGGCACTAACTGGAATGTAATTTACGACACTTCAGGCACATGGCTTAAATCCATTTATTTTATAGACACATTGAAAGGTTTTGCCGTAGGCGACAGTGGTGTAATACTGGCTACCACCAACGGAGGAACTGCATGGACTTTGGTAACACCACCGGTTCAGCGAAATTTCAATACCATTACTTTTATTAATGCCGATACGGGATTTATAGCCGGTGGAGGCAATGGCTACAGAACCATTTTGAGAACTGAAAATGGCGGTGCAACATGGGGTGTAATTTCAGATATATCGGGCGGCAAGTTCAACGATATTTCATTTGCCGATGACACCACCGGCTATTTGGTAGGTGACAGTGCCCTTGTTCTTAAAACCACCGATGGCGGGCAAACCTGGGCACCGCTGCAAATCAGCAATACATTAACCGGTCAGGAAGAATTCAGAGCGGTGAAATTTTATGACAAAAACTTTGGTGCGGTAGCAGGTAAGGGTGGCGTGCTTTATCTTTATTCCAATTTACCGAGAGCAGGGGTACTAACTATGGGCTCCGGTTCGGTCGACTCCGTGCAGGCTACCTTGTATGCTGCAATTAATACCTACGGCTATCCTGCCACCTACGCTTTTTATTATTCGGTTGATAGTAACCTGTCTATTCCAAATACCACTCTTTTTCAGAATTTTTCCAGCACTTCTTTTGTGACTGTAACCCATCAGATTTCAAATCTTATTTCCGATACCACCTACTTCTTTTGTGTGGCTGTGCAAACTGTTTCGGGAATGGTGTATGGCGACACCATTAGCTTTTTTACAGGAACAGCTCCTTATATTTTTAAAACAGATGTTGCTTCCGGCATAACAGACACGACCGCTATACTTCAGGGTGTAATTAATAAGTTTCCTTATCCCATAACCCTTTTCTTCGATTACGATACAACTCCGGTATTTAATAATTCCGTTGCAACTACACCGACTTCAGTAAACGACACCCTGCAACATGTTGTGAGTGCAACAGTCGATTCTTTATTACCTAGTAGAATATATTATTACCGGTTAAGAGGAGTAACTGCTTCCAACGCTAATTATTTTGGCGATGCCAAAGCATTTTATACCGGAAAGCTTTACAAAGATGTAGAGACACAATCGGCCGTAGTTTTTTTTGATACTACCGTTTCTTTCCGCGGTAAAATAGAGGGGTTCAGCGTACCGGTAACAGTAAGTTTTGAATATGGCACTACATTAGCAATGAACCAGCAAACCAACAGTTCATTTTATAGCGATACCCTACAATATGATGTATGGGGATTTACATCTGGTCTTTTACATAACACGTTATATTACTACCGATTAAAATGCGAAACAGGTGCCGGAACATTTTATGGTGGCATATTTACCTTTTATACCGGAAGCGGCCAACATGGATTCCTAACCCTGCCGGCTACGTCTGTTACTACAACTTCGGCTCAGTTAAACGGGCAAACCGATAAACTTCTATCACCAACATCATTAATTTTCGAATACGGAACAAGCAGTGCTTTAGGTAATTCCGCAGTTGCCAATCCAGGTAATGTGAATGATAGTTTGTTACATCCTGTTTCAGTACTGATTAATGGATTAGTGCCAAACACTATCTACTACTACCAGTTAAAAGGAACGGATTCTGTTGGTATTATTTTTTACGGAAATACAAAACAGTTATATACTGCCGATTGCGAAATACCGAATTGCGATTTCGAAGTTTGGGATACCACTACAACTGATTTGCCGTTAGGATGGAGTGGCATGGGTGAAGTTCATCGGGTCCCTTCCTTCAACGGATCAAACGCAGTTGAATTAAGGGGAGGGAATGCAAGCCATATAGGAGTAATTGTTTTAGGCGCCCCAGATGGACATTCATTTGGAGGTGCTCCGTTTGCCGCTCGTCCGGATAGTATTATGTTTCATGCACGCTACAATATTATGCCTGGCGACACCGGTTATGTTGCTGCATTTTTCAGCTTAAACGGCACCACAATTAATCAGCAATTTTTTCCCATTACAGGAAACTCCGGTGGGAATTTTGTGCTCAGAAAATACAAAATTTCTTTCGCTACAGCAGATACCCCCGATAATTTATCGATTATTTGTATGAGCGGCAATGGATTTTCTGCAGATCCACCTACTATGTCTAATCCTATAAGTATAATAGCTGTTGATGATATTTCATTCATCGGAACTAATCTTACTGTGCCTAATAACAATTTTGAACAATGGGGTACATCTTCTTATGATAATCCGCAATTATGGCATTCCAGCACCACTGAACTTGTTTCTACATTAACTTTTGACCCGATGGTAAAGACAAACGATGGGGTGTCGGGCAATTATGCCGTGCGTTTACAAAATAATCCTTTGCTAACTCGTAAAGCGGCTTTTATGGCTTCAGGAATAAGAGATATAAACAGTGTGCCTACGTTCCCTGTGGGGGGTAGACATCTTACCTTAAATGCATATGTGAAATACCTGCCGCAAAATGGCGATACACTGAACATAAATGTTTACATGTATAAAAACGGAGTAGCAATGGGAAGTGCATCTGGAAATATCGATACAGCAATTGCAAGCTATACTCCGTTTTCATTTGATATCAGTTATTTAAATACCGATATACCGGATAGTGCCGACATTAGTATAACAATTGGCTCATTTGCACCGCATGGCAATTCAATAGCGTTTATTGACAATTTGAGTTTTGATGGATTTCGCCCAACTACCGGCATTAGTAACAATTCCTTGAGTGATATGTCCTGTAATATTTACCCTAATCCGGCTAGTAATAACTTAACGGTTAACCTTAATGGGTTTTCAGGTAAACTGGTTTATATTGTTGATGATATAATTGGGAAAAACGTTTTCAGCATTACCGATAATGACTGTGCCGGCAGGATAATAAAGAACCTTAATATCTCCCTCTTACCTGCGGGGGCCTATATGTTGCACGTTCGGTCAGAAAAAGCGACCGCTACCCGAAAATTTGTTATCCAGAAATAACTTCAGCACACTTTAGTTGTTGAGAAGATGTAAGGCTTTCAAACATTTGGTCAAAGATTAAGAATGTAAACACTGAGGTACCCGAATGATGTTAGTAGCTCTGTAAGTCAAATTTGCGATTAGAGGTTAAAAACGGTGCCTGAAAGGGGGCGGTTGGAGGTATATGAAATC
>CAIYOV010000308.1 GCA_903927935.1 uncultured Bacteroidota bacterium
CGGTTTAAGATGATTAAAAATAGAAAAATTTCAATTCGACAAAACTTTTATCAAAATATTATCGTCAGACTACTTAAATTTCTTTTACCTATTTTGCGGTGAAAATGTTACAATTTTCTACTTGTTTTCTCCTAGATAAATGAACTGATAATTCAACTATCGGATTAGGGTTACTGTTCCCTTCTTTTCTCTCACTTTTCCATTCAAATAAATTCCCTCCGCATAATAGGTATAAACTCCCGGATTTTGCAACTCTCCCTTATAAGTTCCATCCCAACCCTGCCATTGGTTCTGTGAATCGAAAATCTTTTCTCCCCATCGGTTAAATATTTTGAGACTCACTTTTGTTAAACCAAATCCATATACAACGAAGACGTCATTATTGCCATCCCCGTTGGGTGTAAATGCATTTGGCGCATAATAATCTTCTCCATCGCCTACAAAGACGGTAACTGTTTGCGAAACGCTGCAATTGGAAAGATAATTTACTGTTAAACTATAGACTGTATGCGCATATGGTGCCGCTAAAACGGAAGAACAATCCGTACAACTTAATCCGGTAACCGGTGACCAGGTATAGAAATTGACATCAGTTGAAGTATAATGGTTAAAGTCAGAAATAAGTGTGATAGATTGTCCCAATTTTATGGTGCTATCCTGCGGAAGAATATTCAAATCAGGTTTTACCGGTTCATATAAAAATACAGTGGTGTCTTTGGTGCACCCCTGACTATCGCGAATTTTAAGATGATAAATTCCCGCACTCAGATTTTCAAAAATTTCGGAAGACTGAAAAATGTTTCCGTCAATCGAATATTCGTACGGAACAGGATTGCCTGGTGTTCCACCACTACCGGAAATTTGTATTTGTCCATCGGTATAATCAGGGCAAGAAACTGAATCAACATTTAAAACAGAAACAACAATTAAAGGCGGAGCGATAAACGTAATATTGAGTAAGGTATCGCATCCGTTACTGTCGCTCACGGTCACGACATAGTTCCCAGGAGCAAGATTATGTTGAACAGCTGATGATGAACCGTTACTCCAAGAGAAAGATATTGGAGGGGTACCACCTGAAACAGAGACTTCAATCGATCCGTCCATTGCATTTGCACAGGTGATTTCATTTTTATTAACGAGTTGTGCATCCAGCGAAGGAGGGTTGGCAAGTGTAACGCTTCCCTGCACGCTGCAATTGCTTAAATCTGTAACGGTAACATCATACAAACCAGCCGGAATATTACCGAGAGAATTATTATCCGGTGCACCGGGTAAGTATCCCCAATCGTAAGTATAAGTTCCACTACCTCCAGTGGCAGTTACATTTGATGTGCCATTTGAGATTCCGGTGCAAAGCGGGTTGGTATGGTTAAATGATAAAACTATTTGTGTTGGTTCCGTTATGATGGTTGAAGCAGTTGCAGTGCAACCCTTACTATCGGTTACAGCTACCGAATAATTTGCTGCCGGCAAGCCGGTGGCGTTTGCAGTAATCTGATTTGATGGAGACCATAAGTAGGTATAGGTTGACGTTCCGTTTAATGTTGTAACGGTGGATGTTCCATCCGAAATACCAAAGCAGGAAGCATTAGTTGATGTAGCTGAAATATGTAATACATATACTGTATCAATTACAAAATTGGTAGTAACACTGCAGTTATTTGCATCTGTTACCAACAACGTATGGCTGCCATTATCCAAATTAGTTATACTGGAATTTCCGTTCACCCCATTCCATTGATAAATGTAATTGGTTGTTCCTCCGTTCACTGTTGAGGTGGCTGTTCCATCTAGACTCGCATCGCAACTTGCATCTGTTTTGGAAATGTTCACGGTTAATGCTGCGGGTTCGGTAATGGTAGAAGAAACTGTAGTTGTGCAATTATGAGAATCAGAAACGGTAATAGAATAATTTCCTGCTGCAAGACCAGTTGCACTTGCTGTATTACCCTGAGTTGGATTCCACTGAAAAGAATAATTCGGTGTTCCTCCACTTGGAGTAATTGTAATGCTTCCATTGTTTGCTCCGTTACATAGAATATTCACAAAGTTGGCGGTGTAGCTGAGTTGTGTTGGCTGTGTAATTGAAGTGCCGGCAGTACCGGTACAGCTTTGAGCATCAGAAATAGTAACCGAATAATTACCGGGAGTAAGATTTTTAATTGAATCGACACCGGTTATAGTATTGCTCCACGAATAAGAAATCGGGAGGGTGCCTCCGGTTGGCTGAGCATGAATTACTGCATTATTGGCTCCAAAGCAGGTAATAGAATCAATAATCAAATTTACAGGGATGCTGCTCCCTGTTCTTACATGGACAGTATCATGCAAAGTACAAGCTGCACCGGTGAGTGTAACTAAGTAATCGGTATTTGAAGTGGGAGTTACTGTAATAGAAGAACCCGTTCCTGCTGAAGTATTGGTGGTAAGATTTGTCCATTGATAGCCAAAGTTGTTGCCCGGCAGTGGATTCCCGTAAGTTGATGTAGTTAATTGTACAGGGACCGGTACACAGAAAAATGTATCGGTGGGATAAGCATACAGGCGAACGGATGTATCGACACTTACATAAACAAAATCCTGACTGTGACAGCCATTGACGGCAGTAACATCTACTCCATAAATAACAGGTGTTTCGGGATGAGCAATCGGATTTACAATGTTAGTTGGAGTTGGAGCATTCACTCCAACATTTGGGGTCCATGAAATGGGCAGACCCGCAACATCGGTAACGCAAATATTAAAACGGGCATTCGGCCTATTCACGCTTGATACCGGTGTTCCGGTGTTTCCACACTGACTGGTATTTCCTTTCGAATAATAAACAGAAGGGAAAGCAGTAGGGGTCATTTGCATTTTCTTGTTCAGGATGGTGGGGCTACCGGTGTTATCAAAACAAACATCCACTACTAAATTTGAGGAACCGTCCCAATCGTACGGGAAATCAAGGCGGTGCGTTACCCAACCGTCAACAACTCCAAGCGGAACACTTTTTGGAGAAAATACAGTTACTAAGTTAGGTTGCCATGTAGTTAGAGATGTTGCCTGCGTGCATCCCATTTTTATTTCAAAGTTCTTCATGGTATCCAACGTACCTGTTACATCATCCATGTAAAATGCAATGCTGTCGATGGTTCCGCCTGAACCTACAAGTGCGAGCAACTCGTTTTGCAAATACAAAAACTGGTGGCGTGCGCTTTTGCTGTAGTGTCCGTAAACTGTAGGATACTGCGTTGCAGAACCTGTTGGGGTAACACCGGTACCTGTTCCGACCTGGGCCTGCACTACATGGCCGTTGCAAGGTGTTTGTGCAACCCCGCAACTCTGCGGATTGGTAACAATATTCAGATTCACCGGATCACCTGGACATACATTGGTTGGTTGAGCTTGTGCGACAATATTAGGGCCCGAGCCTGCTACGTTTACCGTAACGGAGTCAACATTGGCACATCCGTTTGCACCGGTAACATAGAGATAATATTTGGTTGTGACGAGAGGACTTGCCACCGGATTCGGCACTGTATCATTCGGAACATTAGCAATGGGGTCATTTAACCCTGCACCCGGCACCCATTGGAAATGGTAAGGTGCATAAAGATTATCGGTAGTTGCATTCAAATGCACCTGTCCGTTCTGACAAATACTTCCGCCCGGCCCTGCATCGTACGCAAACGGAGGCGCAGCACCCACGAGAACGGAATCGGTTCCGCAATCGGAGGTAAAATAATACATGGTGGAAGAGACCGGTGTAACTACCGGATTATAAATATTCGAATTGGATACACCATTTGGGCCGGCAGAAGGAGTCCATGTAAAATTGGTTCCTCCGGTTGCGGTTAACTGAACCGGAGTTCCGCAATATGTGGGGCTGGCAGAAAGCAGTTGGACGTGTGTGAAAACACAAATAGAATAAACCCTGGTATACTGTCCGTTAATGGGGCAGTCATTATTTTCGGCAGTTAACACAAAATCATGACAACCGGTGTCACCGGGTAGTGGTGTCCAGTTAATCCGGGCTGTTACCGTATCTCCGGTTCCAATCTGTACCATGCTTGCACCGGGTATGGCAGATGGAGTAGTATTAATATTGCTGCTGATAATAAGATTGTGATTGGCCGGGTCTGTGCAAAGAATATCGAAACGCAACGGAGTGCCCGGGCAAACCTGTACACTCAGCGAGTCTACCTGATTTCCGTTTTGCACATTCGTAATCGGGTTTTGGCTTGGAATGGCAATTGCACAGTTCAAAATGACCACCTGAATATCGCGCATAGTAGAGCCAACTAAAACTCCGTTCCGGTATTCATCTACCCGAACGGCTAGAACGTCCTGCTCCTGAAAGCCCGGGACAAACTGCATTTGCCCAGTTTGTGTGTTGAACTGAAAAGAGTTAGCAGGAATGGTGCGGATGGGACAGTTAACAGAGTAACCACCGGCAAATGAAATGTTAGCATATGGAAGCGACCCTCCGTCCATTGGGTTTACCAGTGAATAAACGAGTGAATCTCCATCCACATCTACTGCTCCGTGATTGAAAGTAACGTTAGAACCCAAACAGAAAAACGGAACCGGTTGATTAGTGAATGTTACAGAGTTGTTGCAATATGGCTGACCGGTAAGCGGGTCGTTGGTATTGTTAACAGTGGCTTTAATAGATAGATCTTCACTATTGGCGTTAATAATGTTATTGATAGCAAAGTTGCGGCAGCAATCGGTTGTTCCGAAACTTACTTGTGTGCAATTGGCAGGAACAGTTACAATACCGGTGTAAGTATAAATCTGAACACCCGGATATGGTGGATTACCGGCACTGCTCCAGTTACATCCGCTGTTGGCTATTTGTGCAGGACAAAGTTGTGATACCTCAGTACCATTAGAAGGTTGAGCAGAGGGATCTAGACTTAAAGATAAATTGCTACTATAACCACAAGGCGTACCACTGATTTCTAACGAAACAGATGTTGGTGCAGTTACAGCCTGACTTTGTGATTGATTATCCCAACAGTTGCGATAATAACGAATCGTAATCCTGTACTGCATGTTGCCACCGGACAGGCCGAGACATTCATACTGGATGTCTTTCCCCATATTATGCGTGGCATAAACAGAATTGGTGATAAGAGTGAAGAGGAAAAATAGTTGATAAAAACGCTTCAAAAGGCTCAGGGGTTGTGTTTGTTGTTCGGAAAAGATGCGAAATATAGGGAATGCGTTGTAAATGGGCTGAAGAAAGTTTGTGTGAGGCAATTAATTATTTTAGCCGCCCTAAAAATTTAAGCTATGTATCGTTCGCACACCTGTGGTGAATTGACCCTGAAAAACGTTGGAAATGAAGTAACCCTCAGCGGCTGGGTGCAGAAAAGCCGCGCCCTTGGCGGAATGACTTTTGTTGATTTACGCGACCGCTATGGATTAACCCAGTTGGTTTTTAATAACGATTTGGACGTTGCGCTATGCGACCGTGCCAATAAATTAGGGCGCGAGTTTGTGATTCAGGTGAAAGGAAAAGTAACCGAACGCAGCAGCAAGAACCTAAACATGCCTACCGGTGAAGTTGAAATTACGGTAAGCGAGCTGAACGTATTGAGCGAAAGCGAAACACCTCCGTTCATTATAGAAAATGAAACCGATGGAAACGAGGAGCTGCGTTTGAAATACCGCTACCTGGATATCCGCAGACCGAAAATGCGCGACACGTTGATGATGCGTGCGCAGATAAACAGAGCCATACGCGAATACTTAGATGCGAAAGACTTTGCCGAGATTGAAACACCGAACCTGATTAAGAGCACACCCGAAGGTGCACGCGATTTTTTAGTGCCTTCGCGTTTGCAGCACGGAAGTTTTTACGCGCTTCCGCAATCGCCACAGATATTGAAGCAGTTGTTGATGGTAGCCGGTATGGACCGGTACTATCAAATTGTTCGTTGTTTCCGTGATGAAGATTTTCGTGGCGACCGTCAACCGGAGTTTACTCAGGTGGACTGCGAAATGAGCTTTGTGCATCAGGAAGATATTTTTGAAACGTTTGGCGGATTGATTCAGCACGTATTCAGCAAAGTGCTGAAATATGAATTACCGGACCTTCCCCGTTTGCGTTATGATGATGCCTTGAAATTATACGGTAGTGACAAACCCGATTTGCGTTTTGATTGTAAGATTGTTGAACTGAATGAAGTTCTTCCCGCATCGGAATTTGCGGTGTTCAATAATGCGATTACAGCCGGAGGAATTGTTGCGGGACTGAACGCCAAAGGATGTGCGGCTTATTCGCGCAAGCAAACCGATGAATTGACGGAGTTTGTAAAAGCTTCGCATCGCGGGTTGAGCGGTTTGGTGAATATTAAGTTTAACGAAGATGGCACCGTAAAATCTTCAGTCGATAAATTCTTTACCGAAGAGCAACTGCGCGAAATAGGAAAAGCATTCGATGCGCAGAAAGGCGACTTGTTGCTGATTGCGGCAGATAAAACCCCAAAGGTTCGCAAGAGCCTTGGCGATTTGCGTTTAGAGTTAGCCAAAAAGAATAACTGGATTAAGGAGGGCGACTGGAGCGTGCTCTGGATTGTTGACTTCCCGCTGTTTGAGAAAGACGAGGAGAGTGGCGAAATAACTTTTGCGCACCACCCGTTCTGCTCACCGCATCCGGAAGATATGCAGTATTTCGATACCGACCCTACCCGCGTTCGCGCACAGACTTATGATATGGTAATGAACGGCAACGAAATTCTTTCGGGCAGTATCCGTATCCACCAAAAGGATATTCAGGAGCGCGTGTTCAATAACTTAGGTTTAACGCCTGAAGACCGCGATAAGAAATTCGGCTTTATGCTGAATGCCTTTAAATACGGGGCACCCCCTCACGGTGGCTGTGCTTTTGGTTTAGACCGTATTGTAATGCTGATGACCGGTGGCGAAACCATCCGCGATGTGATTGCTTATCCTAAAACTTCGGGCGGCCGCGACTTAATGATGGACGCGCCTACACCGGTAGATGATAAGGCATTGCGCGAGGTTGGGATTAGTGTGATAAAGTAATTACATGATAATACTAAAAAGAAGCCCCCACCTTAAAGTGGGGGCTTCTCTGTTTTTAACTGGTTTGTTTAAAATTTTTCGCTTTTTAAGTCAATTCTTAAAATATCTCGGATAGCTGTTTGGCTAACACATTTTTCAAAATAATATCGCAATTTTTACAATAAATAGTCAATTTCAATCAAAATGACCTAAAATAGAAGAGATATTTGCTCCGATGCAAGTTCGGAATAGGTATTCAGATTTCCCGAATACCTATTCAGAACTTAAGAATACCTATTCAGGAATTCAGAATACTTATTCTGAAAACAGAAATACCTATTCGGAAAATAGAAATAGATATTCTTGATTTATGAATATCTATTCATGAAAAGAAAATAGGTATTCATGAAATGAGAATATCTATTCAGAACTTAAGAATACCTATTCAGAGATTCAGAATACGTATTCAGAAATTCGGTTGATGAAGGCAAATATTCGAAAACTTTAGTTCCCCGTTTAAAAATCTAAGCCGAACGAAAAGTAGTAAGCGGGGTATTTAGAAACCTGCCCGGTATCGTAACCCCAGGCGGTATCGAAGCGCATGAAGTAACCGAGGAAAGAAGTGCGCATCCCGGGACCAAAGCCCATGATGATGGGGTTCTTGTAGCGCTGCAGTTTTACAATAACCGATGGGTTAACGGAATTAGGAATTACCTCGGAGTATAGCGGATTGCTGCCTGTCCAGGGCGTAGCGCCTTCCCATGCTGTGCCGGCATCGAAGAAGGCCACTAACTGAAAATTGCGGATGAACTCTGATTTGATAGGGCTGTTGATGAGCGCGGCAAAAATAGGCACCCGAAGCTCGCTGTTGAACACTACAAACTTATCGCCATTGCGCGCATTTTGTTTAAATCCGCGGATGGGAGTAGCCAGCGTTTGGAACGCATAATTATTGTTGTAGTTGATAGGGGTAGTCTGGTCGAATTTAGGAAAGCGCGGACCGGTAATCCAGTTATCTAAACCACCGGCATAGTACATCATTTTTGCTGTGCCGAACGAAGCACCGGCACTCAACCGGTTAGCCCAGATAATCTGTTTGTATACTTTCAGGTAATGGCGCAGGTCAAAGCCGAAAAGCGAGAGCACCACCTTGTTGAATTGAGGTACGGCTAAATCGAAGTTGCCGCTGTATGTTTTGTTTTTGGTCGGGAACTCTTTCTGCACTTCGGCAATAACTTTAAAGCGCAGTCCGTAGCGAATGTTGGTGGCCACTTCTATACAATTATCGAAAACATATTCAGCGCGTGCAATCAGCCAGTTGTCAGAAATACTCGGCAGCGCGAGCGAAAACTGATCCTGTGCTTTGTAAACTATTTTATCGTTGCGGAAGGCGAAACCAAAACGCAAACTGTTCAGCACATCGAGCGCGTAATTCAGTTGCACCTCGGCATAATTGGTTTTTATGCTGTAGGGCACGGTATAGCCCACCGGCAGTATGGTTCCTATAAACGGAAGTATATCGTGAGCCGTATTTGATTGCGACCTGCGGTAGAAAGTGAATTTTTTATCGAGACGTTTTTTGAGGTTTTCGTAAGTAATAAAGTATTCGCTGTTGCTGCCAATGCCTTCAAACGGCAGCCGGATGCCCCCGTATATTTTATGGTTCTCGAGCAAATCGGTAATGCCGAACTTAATCATAAAGCTCATCAGCTGCGTCATGTACTGCGCATTGGCAGGGTCGAACGGCTGGTAGCGCGTCATGATAATGTTGTTATCGAGATTGGCTATTACTTTATCTACACTAAAACGCACGAAGTACGGACGCACTTTTGAAAAGCGGAACACATAACCGTTTTGTGCCGTACTCAGTTTTGAAGAAGTAGCCGAGTCCCAGTCAAACAGTTTTATGCCGTAATCAAATTCGCTTTGAAAATCGAACGGACGGTTTCCTTTACTCGCTTTTATGGAATCGTAAATTTCGAGCAGCGTTTTGGGCGCACCGGGTTTCTTTTCAGTAGCTTTTACTTCATTGGCATTGTTTTGCAGATTAAGCATGTAATCCATCACCGGTGCACGTCCGGGCAATGCAGTAGATTCAAGTGCGTATTTGCGGAACTGCACTTTGCCGTTAATGCGGAACATATCCAGCGCCATATTCTTTTGCGGCACCACGTTCTGCTCACGGATGTTGTAAGTGTAATTCGTATATGAAGTAGTAACGCCTCCCACTTTGTAAACTTTTTGAAGCGATGAATCTTTCAGGGTTTCAACAGAAGTATCAACGGCAGAAATGGCGGGAACATTTTCATGCACCATTACCGAATCCATATCACCGGTTTCTTTCGAAACAAAACGAACGGTTTTTTGATTATGGTCGTACACACTTTCAAAGCGACCGATATACCGGTTGCGCACTCCGTTATCGTCACTCAAAAAGCAAAACAGGCTATCATTAAAGTTTTGCGGATACGATTCGCTGGCAAGCGGTGTATTGGTGACGCGATACAGCACATTCTGGTTGGCATCTAAATCGTAGAAAAACAAATCCATCTGTTTGTTCATCACCTGGCTTTCGTACCGGTGCGGTTCCAGCGTATCGCTTTCGCGGTTGCTGGCAAACATAATTCCGTGCATGCTGTCAGCACTTATGTAAGCGGGATATAGGTCATCAAAATAATCATCGGTGAGTTTACGGGTAGTGGTAGAGGCAATATTGTAAAGGAAAATATCAGTCTGTCCGTTTTGGCTGGCGCTCATCACCAGTTGCTTCGAATCAACAAAAGAAAAACTCACCACCTTCTGAAATTTACGGATGGGATTCACTTCTGTTTTCTTTTTCTCTACATCATAAAACCGGATAAAAATGTTAGAACGTTTTTCGCTGATAAACGCCAGTCTTTTACCCGAAGGGTCCCAAGCGAGTAAAGGGATAGACTGGTCTGTAAATTGTGTATTGGTTCTCCATCCGCCTCTGAAAATTACTTTCCGTTTACCGGTTTCAGTATTCAGCAGATGAACTTTGTAGCGACCCATGTCGTTGCTCGCATACGCCACATATTTTCCATCAGCACTGAGCTTGGGTTGATAATAATCAATCGTCTTTTTTGTTTTGGCCTTTACAACCGTATTCTCAGCAGGCAGCGAAGAAATTTTCGATTCGTTGCTATACCTGTTGAAATAATAAGTGTACCAATCCTTTAAAGTTTCGGAAAGATTAGTGCCCAGCACGAAGGTAAACCCATTATCAACGCTACGGTTAATGCGCGTGAGGTAAAGGATATTGTTTACCGTGCTTTTGCCGTGCACTTCTTCCAGATAATGCCAGATGGAATTGCCTACAAATATGGCTTCCTCCGGTGG
This sequence comes from uncultured Bacteroidota bacterium, assembly GCA_903927935.1. GTDB lineage: Bacteria > Bacteroidota > Bacteroidia > Chitinophagales > LD1 > Bog-950. The sequence continues at coordinate 10,381 of CAIYOV010000308.1, forward strand.
CAGTTTATTCAATCGTTCAAAGCGTCCGCTTAAAATACCATCGCGCAACCGGTCTTCTTTCTCGCTGTTCCACTCTTCACCAATATATTTCACAAGCCCCACTTTATACCAATCGGGCAAATTCAGCAGCACCGCGTTTTGAATTACCTCGCCAAATGTGGTTCCGGTTACTATTTTATCTACATAAATTTTTGCAATGCTTTCACGTATTTGCTTATCGAGGTTTTGGTGGTCGCCATTGAAATAGATGAATATTTTGTTGTCAGGAATGTTTACTGTGCCACCGGAAGCTTGTCCGGGGTCGTAAATGCCGATGTTGGTTTGGTTCAGCTCGCTGATGGTGTTGTAAACGATTATGTCCATCTTGCGCTTAAGGCGGAAGTCTAACATTTTCGAAATATCCTCCGAGTTATCTTCTGCCGCTTTAATCACATACTTGGCAATGTCCTGTCCGCCTAAATAGTAATGCGTAATGAAATTATCGCTCTCGTAATAGGAGAAAGAAAAATCTTTGTACTGAACACGGTTTTGTCCGAACTTTTCGTTGCCTTGCGAATTACAGACAACAGATAACAGACAACAGGCAACAGGCAACAGCCGCTGGCAAAGAGAAGGGAATATATTCGGCTTGAAGAAATTCATTTATAAAACTTCGAACGTTCGTATAGAATATTTGTTTTGCAGTAACTTCGGTTGTCTAAACTCAAACTTAAAAAATAAATAATGCTTAAGGTTCACAAACATACTTTTAATCCGTTTCAGGAAAACACATATATAATAGAAGACGAATCAAAGGAGTGCGTGATCATTGACCCCGGTTGTTCAAATGAAAAAGAAAGAAACAAGTTAGCACAGACAATTGAAGATTTCGGGCTAAAGCCGGTTAAGCTGCTTAATACCCATTGTCATATCGACCATTTTCCGGGCAACAAATTTGTGTGCGACACTTATAATTTACTTCCCGAGTTTCACGAAATAGAATTGCAGGTAATGTATGCTGCGCTTGATTACCAAACTTTGTTTGGTTTTAAATTAGAAGCTTCACCCGAGCCTGCCAACTATTTAAATGATGGAGATGAAGTGAAGTTCGGTAAATCTGCGTTTAAAGTTTTTTTTGTTCCCGGTCACTCACCAGGCCATCTTGCCTTTTATAATGAAACCGAAAAAATAGTGATTAGCGGAGATGTGCTATTTCAGGGCAGTGTTGGTCGCTTTGATCTTCCCGGGGCAGATGGCAAAGTGTTCTTTCATTCTCTTACTAAGGTAATGATGGCTTTGCCCGATGACGTAAAAGTTTATTCCGGTCACGGCCCCGAAACTTTTATAGGTATTGAAAGAAGAAATAATCCTTTTCTGAAATCTGCCGCTTCTTTTGAATAAAAGGAGTGAACTAATACTTGGCAATTTTTGATGTTAATGCTGCAGTCAGTTAACAACCCGATTATCCATTTCGATAATTATTCAAACACTTGTTCGAATAATTATATTAGCGCAACAATTTAACCATATGCAAAAGCAAATTCTGTTCTTCGCAGCTTTATTTTTTACTCTTTTTGTACAGGCGCAGACTTATACCATAGGCGATAAAACTATTACCTATACTGACCCTGCACGGAGCAACAGGTCCGTAGGATTGCAGTTTCGTTACCCCGGCACAAACTCTGCTGTGGCCACAGGGCAATTTCCTTTTGTGATTTTTGCGCACGGCTTTAGCATGGACCAAACCCCTTATCTTCCTTATGCCGATTCTCTCGCAAAGCGTGGTTACATAGTAGGGTTGCTTACAACAGAGACAGGCCTTTCTCCCAGCCATGCCAATTTTGCACAAGACCTCATTTTTATGTACGGCAAATTAATTTCAGAGGGAAGTAACAGTGGTTCTTTTTTTTATCAGCACGTAACTGCTAAAGGTGCATTTGGCGGGCACTCAATGGGAGGGGGCAGCACGGTTTTGTCTGCGCAGTACGGGAATCCGGAAAATTGTTGTTTTACTTTTTCTGCGGCTACTACTAATCCTTCTTCTATTACTTCCGCCCATTTAATGACTAAACCTTATTTGTCGTTTGCCGGTAGCAGCGATTGCATTGCCCCAATTGCGACTAATCAGCAGCCTATGTATGACTCTTCAGGTTCAGGTTGTAAATTTTTAATCAATATCGCCAACGGATTGCATTGTCAGTACGGAACCGCTAATACTGCTTGTAGTTTTGGTGAAGGTTTTTCGGGTTGCGCCAGTTCATCGCTTACACGCCAGCAACAGATTGATAAAACATTGTATCACCTCATCCCTTTCCTTGATTATTACTTGAAGGGAGATTGCAGTGCATGGACACTTTTCGAAAGCCGTTATACGGCAAACACAGTGGATTCAAAACAGCGCAATTGCACTAACACGGTTCCTTCTAATGCTTCTATTTCAGGTAATACAAGTTTTTGCAGCGGAAGCAGCACTGCACTTACGGCTAATCCAGCAGGTTTTCAATATCTATGGAATGATAATTCAACGGCAGGAACTCTAAGTGCAAATAATTCCGGAAGTTATTCAGTGGTGGTTGGCAATGGAACCTGTTCGCTCGCTTCGGTGTCGGTGAGTGTTACTCAGAATTTTCCTCCGGCAACGCCATCTGCTGTTACCGCTAACGATACTGTTTGCTCAAATATTGCTAACCTGAACATCTCGGTCCAAAATGACCCTGTAGCAACCACTTATAACTGGACTTTGCCAACCGGATGGAATATAACTTCGGGCAATAACACCAATGCTATTCAGGTAACATCAGGCAACGCGGGAGGCACAATTTCAGTAACAGCACAAAATAACTGCGGCACTACTTCACCGGTTACTAAAAACGTAACGGTGATTTCGTCTAATCTGGGTACGCCCGGAATAATTACAGGCGCTACAGATATTTGTGCAGGAACATCACAGACCTATACTATTGCTACAGTGAGCGGAGCAGGGTCATACCTCTGGACGTATCCTTCCGGGTGGTCAGCTACATCCGGTAACAATACAGAAACAATTACACTTACTGCCGGTAATACCGGAGGTTCTGTTTCGGTGCAGGCAGTTAATAGCTGCGGTAACAGCGCTCCCGCCACAAATAATGTGGTGGTAAAAACAATTCCTGATATTAGTAACCCAATTGCCGGTGCCGACAGTATTTGCAGAAACAATGGTGCTGACCTTACGTTTGTTGTTGCTCAGATAGCAACAGCCGATTCATTTATTTGGTCTGCAACAAACGGTTGGAATATTACAAGCGGTCAGGGAACCAACCTCGTGGACGTAACTCCTAACCAGAATGGCTCTTCTATTAGTGTATATGCGGAAAATAATTGCGGTACAGGAAATACACAAAGCGTTAATGTTACGGTTTTAGATACACCACAGGTTTCAGTTACTCTACAGGGAAATCAGCTTTCCGCAACATCTTCTGCATCGTACCAATGGTATATGAACGGAATCTTGTTGACGGGTGAAACCAGTTCAACCATCACTCCAACTACCAATGGAAGTTATTGTGTTCGCGTAACCGATGTAAACGGTTGCACCGGAACTTCAGTTCCGTTTAATTTTGTGATTAACGCCATAGGAGAGCTGCCGGTAGAAGAAATGATTATCTTTCCCAACCCTAACACAACAGGTATTTTGCAAATAAACTTTGCGCGAGAAATAGAGGGAAGCCAGCTCAAAATTTTTGATGCTACCGGAAGAAAGGTTCTTCAAACTGAAATCAGAACTCAAAAATCGCAGATATCAATTGCCACGCTCAGTGCAGGATTATATACCGTTTATGTAGAAACAGCCGGTGTATCATTACGAAAGAAATTTGTAGTTGATTAGAGTGATTTCACAACACAGGTTCCCATAAGAACTGCGTTTCATAAAAAAATGACAAAACCGTGACAGTGCTTTCATGGTTTTTCGTTGTTTCGTAATGCAATTTTCATTGGTAAGAAAGTTTGTTTTTTTCGAATTGTCATAGTTCTGTCATATTTCGCTTTCGGGCATACAAAAGCGTTAACCTCGCCTTAACTTTGTTTATGAAAAAAAATTACTTTTGACCGCTTTTGAAAAAAGCACACACTGATAAAATAATTAATTGCGATGAAAAAATTATTTACTCTCCTCACTCTCTTTATTGTATTTCTTGGAGCCAAGGCACAGAACGGTGAAATTTCCGGAAAGGTGATTGACGAAAATGGTGAAGGTGTACCTGTTGCCAACGTTGTATTGGTTGATAATAAAGGAGTAACTACCGGCAGGGGGACAACCACCGACTTTGACGGTAATTATTCTATTAAACCACTTACTCCCGGTAAATACAACCTTCAGGTTTCGTATGTTGGTTACGGCACACAAGTTCAGCAGGGAGTTTTGGTTAACTCTGATAAAGCCACTTTCATCGATATCAAAATGAAGCCATCGTCAAAAGAGTTGGCAGAGGTAGAAATCGTTTCTTATAAAGTTCCTTTGATTGACCCGGGCAAAACTTCTTCGCAAAACACGGTTACAGCAGAAGAAATTGCGAATATGCCAACAAAGAGTATAACGGATATTGCTGCCACAACAGCCGGAGCGTTTCAGTCAGACCAAGGCAAGGGCATCAATATTAAGGGAGGTCGTGATGCCGGCACACAATATTATATAGATGGAGTTAAAGTTACCGGTGTACCTACCATTCCGGCTTCCTCGATCGAGCAATTGCAGGTTATTACCGGAGGTATTCCGGCAAAATATGGTGATGTAACAGGAGGTATTGTAAACATTACCTCTAAAGGTCCTTCAAGCCAATTTAACGGAGGAGTAGAAGTACAGACTTCGCAGGGATTAGATGCTTACGGTTACAACCTGGTGAACGGAAATTTTACAGGTCCAATCTGGAAACAAAAAAGTACGCATAAAACTATCATAGGATTTTTTGCTGCATTTGAATACCTGCGTCAACAGGATCCTAATCCTTCAGCTGTTGGTGTTTGGCAGGTTCGTCAGAACGTTTTAGATGAACTTCGACAAAATCCACTGGTAAAAAAGGAAACTTCCACCGGCTTTAATCTGGCTTCAGAAAATATCACCTATAAAGATATGTATAAGACCAAGGTAAAGCCTAACACAGTCGACCAGAATTTCCGCGGTACTGCTCGTTTGGATATTCGTCCGGCTGACAATATCACGCTTTCATTTGGGGGGTCCGCTTCGTACAATAAATATAATAGCTGGGTAGAAAAGTATACTCTTTTTAATGCAGAGAATAATCCTTTGAATACTGAACTTAACTGGAGGGTGTTTGGCCGCTTCACTCACAATATTGGCAGTAAACAATCTGAGGAAGATGAAAAGGACGGGAAAAAGAAAAAATCTTCTGCTTTTCAGAATGCATTTTATTCCCTTCAGGTGGACTATGAAAAATATCAGACTCAATACGAAGACGAAACACATGGCTCAAAATACTTCAACTATGGTTACATAGGAAAATTTGAGACGATGAAATCACCGGTATTCGGCTATGACACTTTCGGGGTTGGCAGTCAGATTCTCACCGGTTGGAAACAACTGGGTTATACCGATACTGCCGTTCTGTTTACTCCGGGAACACTTAATAAATACGGAACAAGATTTACAGAAGAATATTATGAGTTGTTAAATGCAACCCGTGATGGCAACGGAAGATATGAAGCGTATGGCGATAATAACGCGGCTTTTACTTCTACACTCGACCAGATTCAAAGTAACCAGGCGTTGATTAACGGACAGCGTTCAAATGTTGTCTATAATATATGGTATAATACAGGTCGTCAATATAATGGTTACGGAAAAGGAAACGATAACGATCAATACCGTGTTCGTTTAGAAGGTGCTTTCGACATTTTGAAACCCGGTGCACCAAGCCGTAATAAACACTCTTTTGAATTTGGTGTGGAGTTCGAACAAAGAATTCAAAGGGCGTATACGGTTTCTCCCCTTGGTTTATGGCAGCGTGCACGCTCTCTTGCGAACATGCATCTTGATGAGCTCGATAGAAATAATCCAACACTGCGTATTAACGGACAGGATTATGCTTATAACGACCCGAACAGACCTGCTTTCTATTTAACGGACACTATTCTATTTAACCGTGCATATAATGCTGAAAAACAAACCTTCTTCGATAAATCGTTACGTCAATCACTTGGTCTTGCACAGAACAATACCGACTATATAGATATAGATGCACTTTCTCCGAACCAGTTAAACTTAAATATGTTTTCACCGGAGAATTTGCTTGGTGATGGTTCTGCATTGGTCACTTATCGTGGTTACGACCCTTACGGAAACCGGTTGAGCAAGCAACCATCTTTCAACGATTTCTTTACTAAAAAACGGGCTGATGGAGAATTAGAAAGAGCGATTCCGGCTTTCCGACCTATCTATACAGCTGCGTATATATCTGACCGGTTCTATTTTAAAGACCTTACATTTAACGTAGGTGTTCGTATTGACCGCTTTGATGCTAACCAGAAAGTATTGAAGGATGAATATTCACTTTATCCTATCAATACCAGGTCAGAAGCTTCTTCGCTAAACGGTAACCCTGTAACACACCCATCTAACATTGGCGATAACTACTATGTATATGTAGATAATTCAAAAGCTCCTACCGCTATTGCCGGTTATCGTAATGGCAATATTTGGTATGACCGTTTTGGTAATGAGTTAACCAGCGGTAAAGCGGTAGCATCTGCTTCCAGCACAGGAACTATACAGCCTTATTTAAAGAATCCGAATTCGGATATAAAAGACCCAGACAAATTTGACCCGAACGGAACATTTGAAGATTACAAACCGAAGCTTATTGTAATGCCACGTTTGCAGTTTTCTTTCAACTTAACCGATAAGGCATTGTTCTTTGCGCACTACGATATCTTGGCTCAGCGTCCATCCAACCGGGTAATTATGGACCCTACTGATTACTTGTTCTTTAGCGATAATATCGGAGGAACGCTGAACAACCCGAATTTGAAACCGGAAAGAACTATAGATTTTGAATTAGGCTTTAAGCAAAAAGTAAGCAACACTTCTGCGTTTACCATTTCTGCTTTCTACCGTGAGTTCAGAGATCAGGTGCAGGTGCGTAAAATCATCAACGCTTATCCTAAAGACTATATTACTTACGGGAATATCGATTTCGGAACTACAAAAGGATTTACACTTGACTTTGATTTGCGCAGAACCGGTAATATCAGTTTAAAAGCAAATTACACTATGCAGTTTGCTGAAGGTACAGGTTCTGATGACCGTTCACAGGCAAATCTGGTGAATTCAAATCAGCCAAACTTCCGAAGCATCAATGCATTGAATTATGATGCACGTCATATTATCAACTTAAATGCGAGCTATAGTTTCGGAGAAGGGAAAGACTATAATGGTCCTACCGTTAAGAACAAACAGATCCTTTCCAACTTCGGAATCAACTTACAACTTTCTGCACGCTCAGGAACACCTTATACTGCACAGGTTAATGCAACACCTGAAGGATTGGAAGGTCAGCCGGGAAGACCAATCACTCAGGGCTCTATCAACGGTTCACGCATTCCTTGGTATTTCCGTTTAAATGCACGAATCTGGAAAGACTTCACTTTTGTTGTAGGTAAGAAAGACGAAAAGAAAGACGATAAACGTGAACTATCATTGCAGTTATACTTACAGGTTCAAAATATAATTGGGGCTAAAAATGCAGTAACAGTTTATCGCTTCACCGGTACGCCAAGTGATGACGGTTACTTAGGCGACCCATCCAGTTTATCAGCTATTCAGTCTGCCCTGAATCCACAAGCATATAAAGATCAGTATGCCGCTTACATTAATCGCCCCGATAATTATTCTTTACCTAGAAGAATTTTCCTCGGTGCCATATTCAGTTTCTAATCAAACACTATAAAAACCTAAACCTAGTAAACACTAAAAACCAAAACCGTAGAGTATGATGAAAAATTTATTGAACCACACGCTCTGTGCAGCACTGCTGCTTTCAGGGGTATGGGCTAACGCCAGAGAAGAGATGAATAAGCCGCATAAAAACGGCAAAGCATCTTTTAAAACAGAAGCAGGAGATTGTGTAACACCAACCGCCCAGTTCGACTTAGATATAAATAACGTGCGCGCCCGCCTGCTAACTGGTGGAGATGCCTGGTGGAATTTAAGTGAAGCAAGATATGAAGTTCCTAAAGGGGATGGGACGGGTACTTCACTCAACGCAATTTTTGCCGGAGCAATCTGGATTACCGGTTATGATGCTGGTGGTAATTTGAAATGTGCTGCACAACGCTACCGTCAGGGTGGTGATGATTACTGGCCCGGACCATTGGTTAATGGAGCAATTGATAAGGCAATCTGCAATAAATATGATCGTTTCTTCAACGTGTATGGAGCCGATATTACCATTGCTCAAACTAATTTTTTGCAAAAAGGAACGGCCACTACAACAGGAGATATACCAAAGGGAGTATTGGCATGGCCGGCAAAAGGAAACCAATATCTGGCAACAGACCCATCGTTGATTGGTGAGACATTTAATGTGGACGATAACCTCGCTCCTTTTAAAGATGTGGATGGTGATGGAATTTACGATCCTGTTAAAGGTGATTATCCCGTTATTCCATGTCGCAATGGTGAAGCAAAAGCATTTGCTGATCAAATGATATTCTGGTGTTTTAACGATGTGGGTAATCAGCACACAGAGTCAAACGGTCAGGCAATCGGTATACAGGTAAATGCTTTGGCGTTTGCTTTCCAGACCACGGATGATATTAATAACATGACTTTCTATAAGTATGAAATCACGAATAAATCATCTAACGCTCTAAAACAAACTTATATTTCGCAATGGGCCGATCCGGATTTAGGATGCTTTTCAAATGACCGTGTGGGTTGCGATATTTCAAGAAGTTTGGGTGTAATTTATAACGGTTCAAGCCCTGATCCTGATTGTAATGGAGTAGGTGGTTATGGATCACAATTACCATTATTGGGAATCGACTTTTTTGAAGGACCCCTTAGCGATAGCGGTCAGCAGTTGGGCTTATCATCGTTTGTATATTTTACCAACGGTGCAACCTTTGCACAAACCGACCCGGGTTCTGCTGCTCAGTATCGCAACTACATGACAGGTCTCTGGAATGACGGAACTCCTTTTACTGAAGGAGGAACCGGCTATAACAGTGGAGGTCCGCAAACAAATTTTTTATTTCCAGGAAATCCGAGCGACCCAAATCAATGGAGCGAAATGCAGCCTGCTGTAGCAGCTTCATTACCTGCGGGTGACAGACGTTTTGTTCAAACATCAGGTCCGTTTACACTTACTCCGGGAACACCGCAATATGTTACCGTTGGTTGTGTATTTGTTCGTCCTTCAGGTGGAGTCGGAGTTCCTCCAAATTTTGAAACTTCAATTGCTCCGGCCGATGATAAGGCACAACAACTCTTTAATACTTGTTTTAAATTGTTGGATGGACCCGATGCGCCCACTTTAGCAATACGGGAGATGAAAAACGAGCTTATCATTAATCTTCAAAACCTTGCCGGTTCAAACAATTTTGGTGAAACGTACGATCAGGTAGATGGAGCTGCAGCTCAGGCAGTTAACTCAATACTGGGTGGGCATGGAGATTCAACCTTCACTTTTGAAGGATACAAATTGTATCAGGTTGCTAATCCTAAAGTTTCTGCAACAGATTTAGAAGATCCCGATAAAGCAAGATTAGTAGCTCAGGTGGATGTAAAAAACGGCATTTCTAAAATCATCAATTTTGTAAAAGATGCTACCCTTAATTTATATGTACCGGTATTAAAAGTGGATGGCAGTGATGCCGGAACAACCACTTCTTTCCGCCTTACTCAGGATTTATTTGCATCCGGTGATAATAAAACCCTGATTGACCATAAGACCTATTATTATACAGCTATTGCTTATGCTTACAATAACTATAAGCCATATGACCAAAACAGTCCACAGCCAAATACGCAGTTAACTCCGTATCTGCAGGGTAGAGGTAATTTTAAAATTTATTCAGCTATACCGCATATATCAGACCCGCGGAATGAGGGCACTTCTATCAACTCTCAATGGGGTGATGGTGTAGAAGTGAAACGTATTGAAGGCCAAGGCAATGGTGGCAGTTCTCTTCAGCTAACACCCGAAACTATCGTACAAATTATTAACTCAGGCTCTATCGCTTTTACAGATACACTTACATATGTAAAAGGGGAGGATCCGATAGGCTTTAAAGTAACAGACCCTATCAGTTTAAAAGAAGCTGATTTTGAGTTGCAGTTTGTAGATACTACGGCTGCCAAAAACCTAGGTAAGTCTACTTATTGGTTTTTGCATGACATCACCAATCAGGATACTATATGGAGCAACCGGAATTTAGACCGCCCTTACGAGCAACAAATTTCGTTGAGCCGAAACGGAGAAAAAATCGATTACGGCTTTTCGATTAAACTCGGAACGCCAACACCGGTGTATACCATACCTGGAAATTACCTTGCTAGCACTGGTTCGCCTGCACGTTATGTTTATAATGCTTTGCCAACTTCTTCTATCGAATTTGAAAACCCGGTTGAGCAATGGCTTAGTTTTGTAAATGATGAAGGAGTAAATGCCGTGAGTAACTGGATTCGTTCAGGAATTGTTGCAAATGATCCAAATGGAACGAGTGGTATTGCTAAAGCAGTTGCCGAGGTGTTTGACGACAATTGGTATTATACAGCTGGAGTACCGTCTACTTATCCTGATTTTAATTTCCAGGATTCAACTGAAGCATTTGAAAAAATACTCAACGGAACATGGGCGCCATATTGCTTAACTGCTAACTATGCTAAAAAGAATCTCACATCAGCCGAGATAACAGCCAATAAGCCACCGTATGTTTACGGCCCGGGCTTTAAATGGAGAAACTACGCATCATCAACTCCACCGCAAAACAATCTTGATAAGTTGGCAAGTGTGGACATTGTTTTAACTCCGGACCCCAAAAAATGGAGTCGTTGTGTAGTGTTTGAAACAGGAGAAGATGAAGGTATTAATCAAGGAGCTGATGTTGCCCCTAACGGCAAAGCTGCACGCAAAGGTCAGATAAGAATGGCGATTTCAAAACTAATGGACGGTAACGGACGATTGTTTACTGACCCAACAGGAGCCGATACAGGCCGCTCTTATTTCCCGGGTTATGCTGTGAACGTGGAAACCGGTGAGCGTTTAAATATTGCTTTTGGAGAAAGTTCTGATCAGGGCGATCAAAATGGACGCGATATGTTCTGGGATCCGACACAGAATGTTTACAGTCCTTTATTCTTGCCTGGTGAGATTATTGACAGGTTACCATATTTTGGCGGCAAGCATTTTATTTATGTAATGCGCACCAAGTACGATGAAGGCGCTGCTGCGCAACGCTTGCTGTTAGATAACTATACAAATATTGGCGGCACTCCACTTTTCTCTATTCCAACAGCTATTAAGCCGGTTTACTATGATTTGATGTGGACTTCTATTCCGTATTTAACCGCAGGGTACAGTTTTGCTGATGATGGTAATGGAAATAAAATTGTTCCACCGGCAGAAGTCAAAATTAAACTGCGTGTTGAGAAACCATATAACCGGTTCCCTACAAATGCTTCGAACGGAATTGATTCATTGCCACGCTATCAGTTCAGCACAAAAGGAATGGGTGCTACTGAAAAAAATAAAGAGGTGGCGAAAAGTGCATTGGATATAATTCGTGTAGTGCCAAATCCATATCTGGCGTATTCAACTTACGAAACTGACCAGAACACCAACCGTGTGAAGATTACTAACCTACCGAATAAATGTACCGTAACTATTTATTCGTTAGACGGAACGTTGATCCGAAAACTAAGCCGTGCTATTGATGTTGACCCATCAACCAACCGAAAAATTGAAATTAGCGATGGCGCTCCGGTATCTGATGTTAATCTTGATAACTCGCTTGATTGGGATTTGAAGAACGACAAAGGAATTGCGATAGCGAGTGGCATCTACCTGTTTTATGTAGATGCACCGGGTATTGGTAACAGAACTTTAAAATGGTTTGGAGCGGTAAGACCGGCAGATACATCTAACTTCTAAAAAATATTTATTGGTGCTACGGTTTATACCGCGGCACCGATAAACCCCAAAAGATAAAGACGATAACAACTAAAGCATAGGAATATGAAGAAAATTTTAGCCATACTGTTGATTGCCGTTTCATTCGGTAACAATGTTTTTGCAGGAAACCCCGACAGAAGAGGAGAGGCAGGTGCGTATGAATTGGTGATGAACGGATGGGCCCGCTCATCGGGGTTCTGGAGCATGAACACTGCCGGTGTAAAGGGTATCGAAGCCGAAAGGATCAACCCCGCAGGAGTTGCCTTTTCCAGGAAAACAGAAATTGGTGCAGCGTATACCCTTTGGCTGCAAGGATCAGGTGTGGGCGTGGCTCATGCTGGCGTTGCTCAACAGTTCAAGGAAACCAACGTAATTGCTTTGAGTATTCAGGCGCTTAACCTAGGAAGTATTGAAAGAACAACTACACAGAATCCTGAAGGCGGTCTTGGTACATACAAACCGACTTTCCTCAACATTGGATTGACATATGCAAAAATGTTTTCAAACAGTATTTCAGGAGGTGTTACATTTAGAATGGTGAATGAAGGATTGGGTAACCTGAACGCTTTCGGCTTTGCTATTGATGCAGGATTGCAATATGTGACCGGACCAAAAGACAACATTCACTTTGGAGTTTCTTTGCGCAATGTGGGAACACCTATGAAGTTTAAAGGCGATGCCTTGGGAACTTCCCAGCAAATAATTTCTTCCACTACTTATCAGTTAACAGTAGATAATAAACCGAACAAATTTGAATTGCCTACTCAATTGAATATTGGTGCGGCCTATGATTTTTGGATGGGAAAGAAAATAGAAGTATCTCCAAAAGTTTATAAACAGAACTACCGCTTAACAGCACTTGCTAACTTTACTTCAAATGCATTTGGTTATGATAACTATGGTGTTGGGTTGGAATTTGGCTGGAAGGAAATGTTGATGTTGCGTGCTGCTTACCGCTTTGAAACAGGTCAGTTTAAGAAAGATATGCGCCTGAATGTTTACACCGGCTTTGCAGCAGGGTTTACTTTTGATGCGCCACTTAAAAAAGACGGTCCGCGTTTGGGAATTGATTATTCATTTCGCATGACTCAACCTTTTGCCGGCACACACAGTATAGGTTTGCACTTTAATTTGTAATTCATAATTTTGTTACGAAAATATTAAGACGTCTCTTCTGGAGGCGTCTTTCCTTTTTATGTGAGAAAAGGAAACTTAATAATCAAATATCATTCATCTATAATCAATCAAAAACATGTCAGACATATTTTACATGACCAAAGAAGGTTTGGAAAAATTGCAGGAAGAAGTAAAATATTTACGTACGGTTAAAAGACCGGAGATTGCGAGAGCAATTGCCGAAGCACGGGAGAAAGGTGACCTTTCGGAAAATGCCGAATACCATGCAGCAAAGGAAGAACAGGGGCACCTGGAGGCTAAACTGTCGGAGATGGAAACCAAATTGGCAAATGCGCGCGTGATGGACGGAAGTGATGTTGATTTATCGAAAGCAAATATTCTTTCAACCGTAGAGGTGCTGAATAAAAAAGCGAACAAAAAAATGAAATTCACTTTAGTAAGTGAGGCAGAAGCGAATTTGAAAGAAGGTAAATTATC
>CAIYOV010000309.1 GCA_903927935.1 uncultured Bacteroidota bacterium
ATTAAAAGTATATTCATCGGGCACTTGATTCGGCCATTTAACTTCGGCATAAAACACCCGGTCGGTGGTATCGAGGCCAAACCAATCAAAGGCAGGCAGTGTTATATCCTGCGACTCGAAAGGACGAAGGTTGCCGGTCCACTCGTAATACCAATAGGTGCCGCCTTTTACCCAGTATTTAATTTCGGCATAAGTCAGGTCCTGCATACCCATGTTTTTAATTTTTACTTTGGGCTGTGTGCAAACGGGATTCCAGTGCAGAAATCTTTTATCGTTATTAGGCGCAATAATTTCTTCCATCATTGCATCGTTTTGTTTTTGCGTACTGTAAGTAACAAGGTGTGCTGAAATTCCGTAGCCTGCAGAAGCACCGCTTTGAATAGTAAAATCATCCAGGTCTAAATCAATAGAAACGTTTTGTCCCGAAGTAATGTATGATGTAATATCCACTTCGTAAACCGGAACTTTATCACCGGGGCACCAGTTAGCCCGCGAAAAGATCCAGGTTCCGCCCTGCGGAGAAACCGGATTTACATCACAATCATCTTTCCAGAAAAGTTTGGTATATACTTCTGTACCGTTTACCTTAATGTGAAAACTGCGAGGGTCAAATTCCCCTTGGTTTCCATGTCCCGAAATAAACACCGTCACTTTTGCAGAGGTAAGATTAGGTGCAATTGAAAATGTTTTAGCGATCACCTGATTTTCGAAATCGGCTGAGTTAGCATAACCGTAATAAGAGTGATAAATTTCGCGAACATTTTCTACCGTTCGGTCCGGAGTTCCTTCAATAAAGATAAATTCGACTTTGGCATTGAAAGCAGCACTCCAGCCCGAATAATTTACCCGCACATTAACTGAATCTTTAAGCAAACCGGCATAATCAGTAATATCATAAATATAAGGATGCGTCCAGCTGCTATCAAAACCGTGGCGCTGATTAACCGGCCAGTTCCAGTCCATATAATTTCCATAAGGAGTAATCAATCGGCCTACTTCGGTAAAGTTCACATGATCGGAATAAGCCCAGGTAGTATCATGCGTGAGTGTATCTATCGAAACTAAAGTGGTGTCAATAGCTCCGTTTTTCTTTCCCAGTTCAGCAGTCACTGTATAGTCCCAGTGCGAACATTGCGGTAAACCTGCACCCAAAGTAAATTTCATTATTACCTTCTGGTAGGTTTTACCCTGGTCAGGTATATAGCTCCAGATATCATAATTACCATTCCATGAAAGATTGCTTCCGGAATGTGCTACTACAATGGTGGTATCACCGGTAGCTGCAAATGTGGCAGTGGTGAACAAAAGAACAGCGATAGGGTAGAGGAAATGTTTGATCATGTATGTTTGTGTTATGTTGCTAATGTAGGCAATAATGCAGATTTTATTTTAACCCTGCCTTGCAGGTGGAAAAGAGGGTAAATCACCTCTCTTAAATTTCTTGAAATTATTTTCAGAAAAGTGTAACCTTTATTGCAACCCTGCCGTATACTTATTTATATGTTTCAAAGCACAAAAAATATATCACACAAAATGTTCTTTAATAAGTGCAGAAAAGAAAAAAGGCCCGGTTAGAAACCAGGCCTGAAGAAAGTAAGGAAAGAGAAATAAGGTGCAAAAAAATTAACGCACTAAAGTAACAGTTCCTTTCTTATCAACTTTTTTACCATCAAGGTAGGTAGCAGTAACCTCGTATACAAATACATTGGTATTTTGAAGCTGACCCTTGTAAGTACCGTCCCAACCATCAAACTGGTTGTTAGATTCATAAACTTTTTCTCCCCAGCGATTGAACACTTTTAAGTCAACGCTACGGATGTCTTGGCCAAATACCATAAAGACATCATTATTACCATCACCATTAGGTGTAAACGCGTTCGGAACAAATGGCTCCGGATGACCAGCCACATTTACTTTAGCAGTTGCAACAGCAGTGCAATGTCCGTTGTATGTAACTGTCACACTGTACTCATTAGTTTTGTCGAACGAATTCACTACCGGAGCAGCACAGTCCATACAAGTTAATCCATCATTTGGGGCCCATGCGTAAGACACGATAGAATCTGTAGAAAAAACAGAAAATGTAGTATTCAGCTGTATACTGCCTCCTAAATCAATCGTAGTGTCGCCCGGAACAATCTCAATAATAGCCTGAGCCGGTTGAGTAACTAATACAGCAGTATCGGTGGTGCAGCCATTATGGTTAGTAATGTGCAGACGATGAGTTCCGGCACTTACGTTATAGAACTCATTTAATTGCTGGTTGCCTCCGTTGTCAAGTGCATAAAGGTATGGCTGGTTCAGAACAGATATCGGAGTGATGATTATTTTTCCGTCATTGAAGTCAGCACCAAAGCATGATGTTGGAGTAGTAGCTACACTGATCACATCAGCATCCGGTTGTGGTAAATTTAGGTTTGCAATTTTCACACAGTTCTTAGCATCACTTACACTGATTACATAATTTCCTGCAGCTAAACCTGTGAAGGTACCGCTGTTATTGTTTTGAATAGCTGAGCCGTTAAAGCTTACAGTATAGATGTAAGAAGCTGTTCCTCCGGTGCAGTTGGCATTGATAGTTCCGTTAGTTGAATTAGTGCAAAGCGGAGCCATAGATGATGCCGTAACGCTCATTGGCTGTGGTTCTGTCAAAGTTGTGTTAGCAGAAGCAGTACAGTTATTTGCATCGGTAACAACTACCGAGTAATTACCTGCAGTTAAGTTACTGATAGCCGGAGTTGCATCGGCAGTATTCCACAAATAAACGTATGGGCTTGTTCCACCGGTTGCATTGGCAGCGGCTGTTCCGTCATGACCTGCATTCGGTGTGATAGATGTTCCTGCCCCACCAGGGTTGCAGGTAATGTTAGTAGCTAAAATAGTTGCATTAACCTGTGTAGGTGAAGAGAGGGTAAGAGAAGTATCAGCAACACAACCGTTAGCATCGGTAGCAGATAAGGTGTAAGTTGAATTTGCCGAAAGATTAGCAGCGGAAGCTGTAGAGCTGCCGGTGCTCCATAAGTAAGTAAAGTTTCCTGCACCACCATTTGCCGTCATGCTGGCGCTTCCGTTTGTATCACCAAAGCATTTAATGTTGGTAATAGCCGGTGTGTTAAAATGAATAGCAGTAGTAGACGCAATAGTAACACTTGCACTTGCAGAGCAACCGCTATTATCTGTAACGATAACTGAATAATTGCCACCACCAAGACCGCTCACGTTTTGTGTGTTTGCATTGTTACTCCACAAATAAATGTATGGTGAAGTTCCGTTAGCTGTAACAGCAGCTGTTCCGTTGTTGTATCCAAAACAGGTTTCGTTAGTTGAGGTAGCGTTTACATTTAAACTTCCCAGCGAAATGCTGATAGTGTCTTTTACCTTGCAGTTTCCACTTGATACTTCAATAACATATGAAGTAGATGTAGTTGGAGAAGCAATTGGATTTGCAATGTTAGCTGCACTTAAGTTGGTAGAAGGTATCCAGTTATATACAAAAGGGTTTCCGTTTACCTGGTTGCCGGCAACTACTGCATTCAATTGAATATTTGGAGTAGTGCAGCTCGATGCATCCGGTCCTGCATTTACGCTGAACGGTGGGGTAATGATGTTAACAACAACAAAATCTTCCGAGTGGCAAACACCAAGGTTTGCAACCACGCGATAGGTAGTAGTTACGCTTGGAGAAGCTATAGGAGTTAATATAGTTGGGTTAGATAAGGTGGCTGCTGGAGTCCATGAAATAATACCAAGACCGGTAGCATTTAATTGTACCTGATCGCCTGCACAAATGTTCTTGTCAAGTCCCGCATTAACACCAAATGAATCAACCAGTAATAAAACTGCGCTGTCATAAGGAATATTACTGCAGGCAGTATACAAGCGTATAATAACTGTTTCGGTTCCTTCTACTAATCCATCATTGATAGGGTTAATGAAAAGAGCTGCAACAGAATCTCCTGCAGGAATCGTAATGTTGTTTTGAATAGTTGCGTAATCTGTTCCGTTAATTGCAGTTCCGCCAATTTGATATTGAACGTTTGTTGCATGGTTTACTGCATGATCCATACGGAAACGGATAACTCCGCGCACACAACCTTCCATAGCATTTTGAATGTTTGGAACGCTGGTTTCTACTGTATCTATACTTACCGTGTTTGAAGTTAAGCTGTTAGCTTCTAAAAATACGCCTGAATCGTAAATGCCATCACCGGCATCGGCAATTACTAATTTTAAGTGATAAGTTTGACAAGCCTGAAGACCGCCTCTTTTAGCAGTAAGAACGGTAGTAAAACCATCGTACTGAATGTAAGTGTTAGAAGCATTAAAAGGAAGGGTATATCCGTCACCGTTATCGTGATAGTATTGAGGATAGCTGCCGGTGTTTACATTATCAATAGTAACAGGTGTGTTAGTTCCCGGAATGAGTGCTATATTTTGCTGACCTACAATGCCGGGACCGCTGATGAAGAAAGCGAAAGCATCGTTGTACCCCGAATTAACCCACTCTAAATATTCTTCTGAACCAAATACATATCTGAACTCTACACTGTCGCTTAACACATTCATATCAAATTCAAGTGCGCATGCATCGTGTGTAGTTGCACCGGCTAAAGTATTAAGAGAAGCATCTCCGGCAGCTACATTATCCCATCCTTCTGAACCGCTGTTGTTAGGTCCGGTTACCATAGTGTCGGAACCGGTGGTGAGAACAATACCATTACTCATTCCTAAGTTGCAGTTATTGCAGGTAAAAGTTCCTGCTGCACCGTTCGGACAATTCATAACTACATTCGAAATAGTTACTCCGTTACCTGACAGTATTTGCGCCAACTGGTTGCCGTTTGCATTAGTAGTGGCAGAAATTTGCGCAAAAGAAGTCTGCATAAGCAGAGAAAGAAAGATGGAGGTAATTAGCTTGTTCATAAATATGCGTTTATACCTGTAAGTTAACCTCATAATTAACCTGTGTCAAGCGTTTTACAGATCGAATATACAACATAATTGAATTACTTTACCAGTGCTACATTTATGGTCACAACTCAGGCTTTGTTTTATTGAAAGACGAACATGCTCGCAGGAACGATGCAAGGGGTTTAACAATATATTCACACAACTTTCGTCCATCATTCGGATTGCTATATTTGCCCGCTTTTAAAAAGAACCCCGAAAGGGTTTTAAACCCTTTCGGGGTTAATATGTAACATGAAAAACAAAGAAACGATTATAGGGTGGGTTCTCATTGCAGCCCTGATGGGAGGATTTATCTTCTACCAAAACAAAAAATTTACCGAAGACCAGAAGAAGAAAGCTGAAGTAGCCCTTGCCGCCAGGCAGGATTCTTTGAATCTGGCTAAAGTCTATCCGCAATTGGTTCCTACTAGTGCCGACAGCGGACAGCAGGAATCGGATGTAAGAGGTCAGGTGGCAGAGCGCACCTCTGCTGTTGCGATTACCGATACCACGGCCCTGAATCAGCAGTTCGGAGCTTTTGGCAGTGCGGCCAACGGGGAGGAAAAAACCTTTGTGATTGAAAACGATTTGCAGAAGATTACCCTGAGCAGCAAAGGCGGGCAGATACAGCGTGTGGAGCTGAAGAAATACAAAACATGGGATAAGCAGCCCCTCATTCTGTTTACCGATAAAACCCATTCGCTCAGTTACCAGTTTGCTATTGATAACAACCGCGTAATTGATACCAAAGATTTTTATTTCGAGCCGGTGGGAGAGGCCTTTACG
>CAIYOV010000310.1 GCA_903927935.1 uncultured Bacteroidota bacterium
ATTCTTGCTTTTGAAGGCGAAGGTCAGGTATATTGGTTCGAAGGAAGTTTCAGCGATTATGAAGAGAACAAGAAACAACGCCTAGGCATTACTGATGAAACGCCTAAGAAGTTTAAGTATAAGAAATTATTGGCGCAGTAATATTCTTTACAACCGGAACAATTTTGAAGGCAAAAGTTTTAGAATACTTTTATTTCTACAAACCATAGAAATGAAGAAGTTCTGCTTGTCGTTGTTTTTTATTCTGCTCATCAAGTTTTTTTATTCGCAGCAACTTTTTACGCTTCGCTTAGTTCCATCTTCGCTCACTTCTGCACCGGCAGTTCATTCGGGCGCGTTTGGCACTTACAACAACAAATGGTTTTTTATTGGCGGAAGAAAAAACGGGCTACATGGTTTTCAACCGCCTTTTGCTTTCCCAACTAATAACATTAACAACACAATTTACATTGTTGACCCGGTTACTGACCAAAGCTGGAGTGCTTCCGCAAGTTCGCTTCCTGATAATATCCGCGAGCCAATTACTTCGAGCAACATGGAATTTTATCTGAACGATTCAATGCTTTATATGGTGGGTGGTTACGGATGGAAAGATTCGTTGCAGGATTTTATTACCTGGCCAACGCTAACTGCTGTTAACATGAATAGTTTGATGAATGCAGTTATCAATGCGCAGCCCATTGATTCTTTGTTCCGTCAAATTTCTGATTCAGCACTCGCCATTTGCGGAGCGCATTTACAGAAATTAGATTCCACTTACTATCTGGTTTTCGGTCACCGGTTCGATGGCACATATGACCGTACGGATTCTTCCGGCATTTTTACACAAACATACAGCAACGAAATCCGCAAGTTTCAAATTGCTGATGATGGAAATAATCTATCCACCTATAACCACACGGCTGTTCGCGATACCAATAATTTCAGAAGAAGAGATTACAATTTACTCCCGCTTTACGACCCTTATCGCGGTGATGGTTTCTTAGCTTTCAGCGGAGTTTTTCAGAAACACGTTAACCTTCCGTATCTCACTCCTATAGAAATTTATAAAGACACCGTAATTGTGCGAAATGATTTTAATCAGAACCTAAGCCAGTATCACAGTGCCGTATGTGCTCTTTACGATTCGGGAATTTATTTGCAACACAACATTTTTTTCGGAGGCATGAGCATGTATTATATGGACACGCTTACACATCAAACGGTTTATGATTCATTTGTTCCGTTTGTACGAACTATCAGCGATGTGGCACGCGATATTGATTTAACTTTTCATGAAATAGATGCGGGAATACGGATGCCTGCATTACTAGGAACAAACGCTTATTTCTTTTACGATTTGAATGTGCCGCTTTTCCGAAACCATTTTGTTCATCTCAACCTGTTGCCGCATCATCAACGTCTCGGTTATATTGTTGGAGGAATCGAAAGTCCCGAACTGAACATCAGTGTTACAGACCCTTCGCTGAGTTTTGCAAGCACGCGTGTGTTCGAAGTTTATCTGGATACGATTGCAACGGCAATTCAAGAAGTGAATAACGATGTGCTGAATTTCATCTGTTATCCAAATCCTTCTTCCGATAAAGTGGAGATAGGATTTGAATTAAAGAAAACAGAACAGGTAAAAGTTGAATTGCTGGATATGAAAGGGAGTCTGGTGAAAGAAGTTTGCAATCAGTCTTACAATGCTGGCAAACAAAAACTCCTTTTGAATATTTCTGACTATTCAAAAGGAGTTTACAATTGTGTGATTACCGTAAACGGCAACCGGAAATCTATTCGCCTGCAGAAGGATTAGGAACATCTACTGGAGCGGCTTCTTCAGCTTTAAACACAGGAGTTTCTTCCGTTACTTCAGTTTTGGTTTCTTCTTTCTTATTGCTCTTGCCCGACTGCTTCAGCAACTTCTCAAGCGTTGAACGAATGTCTTTCAGCTTTTCTTCTTTAGAAATAACCGTTTCGTTCAGCATGTTCATTTTTACTTTTATCAACTGCGATTCTAAAGATGAAATTTTATTGCTTTCGCCCTTCCTCTTCATATATTCTAAATCATTGCGGTCATGAGAAAGCGATTTTTCCATCCGCTCTATCACATCATTCAATCCTTTTACCCGCGAAGAAGTCATGTCGCTGAAAAAATGATTCCGCTGTTCATTGATATATTGAAAAGTTGAATCGAAAATTTTACGCAACTGAACATCATCCGATTTGCTGTATTTATTTTTTCTGCTTTCAGTCTGAATCGTTTTTAATTCTTCAAGCAACGCTTTAAAGTTTGCTTTTTCGGTAGCGCGCTTTTTTAAATCTTCCAGCTTTGCAATTACTTCATTGCGGTGTTTTGAGGACGATGCTTCAAATTCTGCACTCTCTGTTTTGCGGAATGTTTTCAGTTTTTCAAAAATCGAATTCACATCATCTTTAATCTTGTCTAAACTTTCCTGACTGATGTCACGTTCTTTTCTATGCTCCAGAACTCTTTCCCAAAAAGATTTTGCATCGTCAAATAAATGACGGTCGTATTGTGCTAATTCAGTCGCTTTCTTTTCGATGGCATCCAGGTCTGAGGTATAAAATCCGCTCA
>CAIYOV010000311.1 GCA_903927935.1 uncultured Bacteroidota bacterium
AGCTTATTTTTTATTATTTGTTACAGGAGGCACCACGGGGATATGTTGTTCAAACTGCGTGCGTTTCTGTTCAAACACTGCTTTACTTGCCGGTTGCTGTCGCAGTTCGGCAGGCGCATTTATGTTTAAAGGGATAATTTGTTTAGCGGGTTTTGCCTCCTTGTAAAATTTAATGGAAGAAATCTTTCCGGTTTCTAAATCGGTAAATGAAACCTCCAGGGCTGTATTTTCTTTATAAAATTTCAGCGTGTTTCTGCCCATCAGCTTTTGACTGTCGCCCAATTTTTTTTGCAAAGCAGTGGCATTATCGTTTAGTGAAATTCCGTAAGGCAGTGCGGCAGAACATTTCTTAAACCGGTTACCTCCCGAATAGTAATTTTCTCCGGCAACCAGGATGCTTTCTACTTTTCCGGTAGTGCTGTTTATAAAAAACTTAATACCGGTTTGGGTGCTTTCATAATTTTTATCGAGCAGCCATAAATTTTTCAGGACTTTAAATTCTTTAGTCGATGAGTTGGTGCCTAAAAGCAGCAACAGATTTTTACCGGTATAATCAGGAGTTGTAAAAGAGACTGAAAACAGGAGTGTAAAAAAGAGAACCGGCAAACGAAAAATAACTAGGCGCATATATTTCACTCAACCGAAGATATTTTTTCTTCATTCATCCAACAATGAATTTAATCAGGCGTCTTCTTTCTTTCCTTCTTCGCTTTTTTATCTAACTGAGCTTTCGGGTCGTTGCGCTTTACGTTGCCCAGGTTCAGATTTTGCGCTAGTGTAATTTTATCGGTGCCGTGTTTTGTTTTCATTTCATCAATGGCTTTATAAAGCAGAATATCTTTTTCACGGTCATCAAATAAATTTATCTGATAGGCACCTTCTTCCAATTCCGAAAACTTAACACCAATCAAACGCACTTTTCTTTCGCGGTCGTAAAACGCATCAAACAGATGAAGCGCTTTTTCCGTCAGCACTTTCGAATTAGAAGTAATTGGAATAGCTATTTGTTTGGTATGCGTTTCAAAATTACTATAACGCAAACGTATAGCCACACAGCGCGTCAGTTTTTTATCTCCACGTAATTCAAAGGCTAGTTTTTCGGTCAGTGCTATAATTACTTTCTGTATCCATTCCGCATCGTTGGAGTCTTTATCAAAAGTAATCTCACTGCTCATGCTTTTGGCATCGTGATAAGGATGCAGCGTGGTTGTGGCTCTTCCATGTGCCCGCTCCCATAAATCAACACCGCTTTTACCCATCCAGTTATAAAGCGCTTCGCTCGAAAACTGCCGCAGGTCGTAAATGGTTTTAATCCCTTTTTCGTTCAGATACTTTTCGGTTTTTTCTCCGCAAAACGGAATTTTACCCACCGGCTTTGGGTCTAGGAACTCTTGTTCCTTTCCCAACTCAATCATAAACTGTCCGTTGGGCTTGCCTTCGTTAGTGGCCATTTTCGCCAGCATTTTATTGATTGAAAGTCCCCACGAAATAGGAAGTTTAGTTTCCGCGATAATCGTTTGTCGCAGTTCAGTAGCCCATTTATAAGCCCCGAAATATTTATCCATGCCTGTCAGGTCAATATAAAACTCATCTATCGAAGCTTTCTCAAACACCGGTGCGCGGTCGGCTATAATATCCGTTACCATTTTCGAATACGTGCTGTAATCACTCATCCTTCCCCATAAAAAAATGGCATGCGGACAAAGTTTTTTTGCCTTAGAAGTAGGCATGGCGCTATGCACTCCGTATTGGCGGGCTTCATAACTGCAAGAAGAAACAACTCCGCGCTCGCTTGTACCACCAACAATTACCGGTTTGCCAATCAGCGAAGGGTCGAATAATCTCTCCACCGAAACAAAGAAAGAATCCAAATCAATATGCAGAATCCGACTTTGCATGCACAATACTAATTGAAATACTAAATATTTTTGCTTACGTTTGTACTTCCTAAAATAAAAACTATGGACTTTATTGCAACCAACATGAAATTTTTGCGCAAAACAAAATCGTGGACACAAAGCGATTTAGCTATGGAACTCAATATCAAACGCTCACTCATTGGAGCGTATGAAGAAAGCCGGGCGCGGCCTACCTACGAAGTGTTGTATGATCTATCCAAACTTTTCAAGTATTCTATTGATGAGCTCATTACGAAAGATTTGCGGCAAACAGAAAAAGTTGCCCTCTTTACCGATGAACAACTGAAGAGCGATGTAACCGGAAAGAATCTTCGTGTGTTGGCTATCACTGTTGATAAAAAGGAAAACGAAAATATCGAAATGATTCCTGTAAAAGCCAGTGCAGGTTATTTGGCTGGCTATGCCGACCCGACTTTTATAAAAGAACTAAACAAATTCCGCTTACCCTTCTTACCGGTGGGAACTTATCGCGCTTTCGAAATTAAAGGCGATTCAATGCTGCCTATTCTGCCTGGTACTGTTATAGTTGGCGAATATGTAGATAATTGGAAACTCATCAAAGATGGTCACACCTATATCATTCTTTCCAAGCACGATGGCATTGTTTTTAAGCGGGTATTTAATCAGGTAGAAGAAAATGGAACGCTCATTCTGCGCAGCGATAACACTTCATATCCGGCTTATCCCATCAAGGTAGATGAAGTACTGGAAGTATGGAAAGCGGTGCTTAACATCAGCTATATGAATAAGGGTAACGACATGAGCTACCAAAATATTCTGCAATTAATGCAGGAGTTGAAGAAGGATGTGGCAGATTTAAAAGCCAATTGAGTGTTTTTTTACCGAACCTAAAAAATATTTTCATCTATAGATCCGCTGCTGCAAAGGGTTTCAGCTACTCCACTAAAAAATAATTCATCAACTATTTGCAAAAACGAAAACCGCCTTTATATTTGCGCTCCCTAAGCAAAAAGAAAAACGTTCTTTGGTAGTTGCAAAAGGGAAATAAAGACAAGAAACAAAGCGAA
>CAIYOV010000312.1 GCA_903927935.1 uncultured Bacteroidota bacterium
CAAAAATCCTGATCAAAGTTGCTGCTACTACTGCAAATACAATTGCATCTGCCCATTCACGTACGGCTGAACGATTCAAAGGAGGTTGCCCCTCTTTCACACCACCGGCCCCTATGAATTTTTCATTGGGCGAAAAACCCAAAAACGGAATATACACAAATGCAAATACCACCGCTGCAAAATGTTCCCAAAAGCCATAACGTTTGAAAGCTGTACTCATTTCTGAAAGCTGGCTTGCTACATAAAATAGATTAACCCCGGGAATGAACAACATCCAAGTCCACCAAGTAGGGCGTTTAATTAGTTTTTGCCATTCGTTTGAACATATAAATGGCACAAATGCTTTCCAAGGCGCAACTCCAAGTTTTTTAAAAATGCCATACGTTCCAATGCGTATGCAAATCATATAGAAGAAAATTAGGGCAAGAAGAATCATGGTTGATAAATATATTAGTTGATGAGATAATTAGCTGATTAGTCCACAGGTCGCGAAAATAGTATTTCAGTTCAATCAGCTGATGGCAAGTAAATCCTTCATTTCAAACACCCCCTTCTTTCCTATCACAAATCTCGCTGCCATTACTGCCCCTTCTGCAAAACCTCTGCGGCTTTTAGCTTCATGTTTTATTTCGATGAAGTCAACGTCACTGGTGTAAGTAACAGTATGTGTACCGGGAACATTGGGTTCTCTTTTAGCAATTATTGGGAGTTCAGTTGGCAGTTGGCGGTTGGTGGTTGGCAGTAACAGCCATTTATCTTTTCGTTCTAATTCTTGCAAAATTACTTCCGCAGTTTTTACTGCTGTTCCGCTTGGCGCATCTTTCTTTTCAGTATGATGGATTTCTTCTATGCTCACTTCATACTGCGGTTGAGTATTCATTAATTGCGCAAGTAGTCTGTTCACTTCCCAAAAAATATTTACACCAATACTGTAATTAGGAGAAAAGAAAAGCGTTCCGTTTTTCTCAGCACATTTTTTTTTCACTTCTTCCAGTTTATCTAACCACGCTGTAGTTCCGACTACCACAGGCAATCCTGCTTCAAAACATTTGTAGATATTTCCAATGGCTGCTTCAGGTTGAGTAAACTCAATCGCTACATCACACATCTTTAAATTCTCAATTGTAAGTTCTTCCAGATTCTCGTCTGTAATTTTCAGAACTATCTCTTCATGGTTGTTCTGTTCACGAAATACCTTTTCAATCTCCTGTCCCATTTTCCCGTAACCTATAAGTGCAATTTTCATCTCTGTTTGTTTCCTGCGAATTTATGTATGCTATTCGGTTTTAATAATTCTTAGTAACATTTTCATTGGCTTATTAAACTGCAACTTGTTTCTTACAAGCCCCGTAACTTTTTAATTCATCAGGCGTAAAACCACACGAAACCGAAGATAAAAAACACCGCCTATGAGGCCGTTAAGAATTACCCATAACATAGCAGCCCGCGATCCTCAGCTAGATAAATATCTTGCTGAGATATCGAAGAACGAACTTATAACTGCCGAGCAGGAAGCTGAACTGGCTAAGAAAATTCGTACCGGTGATACAGATGCACTTGACTCGTTGATAAAGGCAAATCTCCGTTTTGTGGTGAGTGTTGCCAAACAATATCAAAACCAGGGCTTATTACTGAGCGATTTAATTAACGAAGGAAACCTGGGATTGATTCGTGCCGCATATAAATTTGACGAAAGCCGCGGATTCAAATTCATTTCTTATGCTGTGTGGTGGGTTCGTCAGGCAATTATGCAGGCAATTGTAGAGCAGTCAAGAATCATCCGGTTACCTGTAGCTAAAATTGGCACATATACTAAAATAACGAAAGCGTTTCAAAACTTTGAACAGGAATACCAGCGAGAACCGGATGTTGAAGAACTAATGGAAATGCTGGGCATGACCAAAGAAGAAATTGATGAATACTTCCGTGTCAATACCACTACCCTTTCCACCGATTCTAAATTTGGCAGTCTTGAAGATGGAGGGGGAACATTAAGCGATACATTGCATGACAAGAACGATATATCACCAGAAGATGAATTGATGCAAAAAAACGTAGAGTCACAATTGAACGATGCATTGGCTCAGCTTAGTGAACGCGAATCTGAAATTATCAGCTGCTATTTTGGATTAAACGGAAAACAACCGATGACTTTAGAAGAAATTGGAGAACGATTTAACCTCACCCGCGAAAGAGTTCGGCAGATAAAAGAGAAATGTATCCGACAGTTAAAAGAGAGTACCAGTCCGCATCTATTGATGGCTTATATACATTAAAATAAAAGAAACGGTAACGTTCGCAAAGAGTCCTTCAATCTCGGTTCCAAAGAAAATTCCCCGTCAGAAATGGCGGGGATTTTCGTTTTAATAATAGAACGTTAAAGATCTGATTACAAAAATCTAAATTAGAAAATTCTAGAGCGAAAAATACGAAAGGTTTTAATTATCGGTTTGCGTTTAATAAACACTTCGACTTAACAACTTCATCAAATATTCAAAAGCTTCTTATTTTCCCGCTGTCTAAACACACACTATGCAAGATCTGAAGACTCCTGTTGAAATGCTTTACCACTGGGAGCAAACTACGCCCGATAAAATTTTTATGCGCCAGCCTTTCGATGGGCAATGGAAAACCTTTACCTGGAAACAGGCCGCGCATGAAGTAAGAGTAATGGCTGCCGCTTTGCAGAGTTATGGGCTGCCGCCAAAATCGAAGGTGGCACTGGTAAGTAAAAACTGCGCGCACTGGATACTGGCCGACCTGGCCATTATGATGGCGGGTCACGAATCGGTACCCGTGTATCCCAATGTAAATGCCGAAACGCTGAACTATGTATTAAAACACAGCGAGGCAAAAGTTTTATTTGTCGGCAAACTAGATGACTGGAACTTTATGAAAGATGGTTTGCCTGCCGGGGTGCAATGCATTAGCTTCCCGTGGTATGGTGCCAAGGAGCGGGGCTTTGTCTATTGGGAAGATTTGGTCAAACAGCACAAACCTTTAACCGGTTATCCTAAGCCAAATATAAACGATGTAATGACGATTATTTACACCTCGGGCACTACCGGTAACCCTAAAGGTGTGGTGCATACTTACTATGCCTTTGCATGGGCTATTGCCACCGGTGTAAAGGTTTTTGATTTAAAGAACGGAGAAGATAAGTTGTTTTCGTATTTGCCTCTTTCGCACATTGCCGAGCGTATACTGATTGAAAGTGCAGCGTTATATTGCAATTGCGAAATAAGCTTTGCCGAAAGCCTTGATTTGTTTGTAGCTAATCTGGCCGAAGCACAGCCTACGGTATTTTTGGGTGTTCCGCGCATCTGGACGAAGTTTCAGATGGGCATACTCGCCAAGTTACCGCAAAGTCGGTTAAATCTTTTGTTCGCAATTCCGGGTGTAAACAACCTTATCCGAAAAAAAATAAAGACCGGTTTAGGTTTGCAAAACTGCAAACATTATTTCAGCGGTGCCGCACCTATTTCGGCTTCGCTGGTCAAGTGGTGGCAGAAACTGGGCGTTGATATTGAAGAAGTATATGCCATGACGGAGAACTGCGCCATATCGCACGTAAACAAGAAACCCGATTTTAAAATTGGTACACAGGGTAAACCCATGCCCGGTGCCGAAATTAAGTTTTCGGATGCCGGTGAAATATTAGTGAAGGTTCCTTGCAACATGCAAGGCTATTACAAAGAACCGGAGCTGACTTCCGCCACCTTAAAAGACGGCTGGCTGCACACAGGTGATATGGGCAAGTTAGATGAGGATGGATTTTTGAACATTACCGGTCGCGTTAAGGAGATATTTAAAACCGATAAGGGCAAGTATGTGGCACCGGCTCCCATAGAAATGAAGATATCGAAAAACTATCTGGTAGAGCAGATTTGTATTGTGGGTAGTTCGCTGCCGCAGCCTATAGGTTTGGTGGTGCTTTCTATGGATGCAAAAACCAAAGACCTCGAATACCTGAAAGAGAGCCTGGCAAAAACCTTAGAGTTGATTAATCCGCAACTAGAAAAACACGAGCGGGTACAAAAACTTGTAGTGACCAAAGAAGACTGGACCATCGAGAACGGTTTGCTAACACCTACTATGAAAATTAAACGCAATCCTATAGAAAGCAAATACAGCGCGAATTACGAGGTGTGGTATAATCACACCGAGGTGGTAGTATTTGAATAAGCAACCCTTTTGGCTTAAGGCAAATTTACAGCAACTGAGAATG
>CAIYOV010000313.1 GCA_903927935.1 uncultured Bacteroidota bacterium
CAGGAGCATTTTAACGAAAACTACATGGAGAGCGAAAAATTTCCATCGGCAGTTTTAGATATGGTAATTACCGGTGATATAGATTTGACAAAAGACGGGGCTTATGATATTGTCTTGCATGGAACGCTGGATATGCATGGAGTAAAAAACGAACGCGATATAAAAGGCAAGCTGACAATTAAGAACGGTGTACCTGTGCAGGCTACCGCTGTTTACGATGTAAGATTAGAAGACCATGGAATAAAAATCCCGAAAGCGGTAACCATGAATGTTGCAGAACAGGTAAAGGTGGATGTTGACTTTGTATTGGAAAAATATCAGAAGTAATAAAGATATATCTATCAAGCTTCTTAGCATGAAGAGCGATTAATTATAGTCGCTCTTTTTTATTTTTTACCGGCTAAACCTGATTCCAGAAACCTTAAATTAAGAGTTTCATGAGGACTTGAAAACCCTTCAAGATCACTTGCAAGCCTTTCAAAAGGACTTGCAAAGATTTCAAGAGCAGTTTCAAAGTCTTCAAGCCCACTTTCTGCCTTTCCAAGTGCACTTGAAAAGTTTTCAAGTCGACTTTCTAAGGTTTCAAGAGCAATTGAAATGGTTTCAAGTGCTCTTGAAAAGTCTTCAAGCCCACTTTCTAAGCTTCATTTTTTAGTTATTGGTCCAAAAAGATAATTTATTCGGAATTTATGGCTTGTCTTTAGTGTGCTTGGCTGCCAATGTTGCCGATTTGTGATAATGGTATTTGATTTGAAATAAGCATCACCATCAAACAAATTCAAAAACTAAAAACTAATAATTATGACAATGCTTACCGTAAGACCTGAAACAGGCAGAATTCATTCACCAAGATTTTCGAACCTGATTGAAAACATTTTCGAAAGCGATTTTCCTACATTCTTCAACAACGAATTTTTGAAAAACACTGCCCCTTCGGTAAATATTAAGGAAACGAAAGAGGCATACAACATCGAAGTTTCGGCACCGGGTTTCAGCAAAGAAAGTTTTAACGTAAAGGTAGAAGACAGCCTGCTTACCATTAGCGGGGAGGCCAAAGAAGAAAAATTGGAAGAAGGGGAAAGGTTTACGCGCAAAGAATTTGTGCAGTCAACTTTCAAACGCAGTTTCACTTTGCCAAAAACAATTGTTGCCGATAAAATTGGAGCAGCATACGAAAACGGAATTTTGAAAGTAACGCTTCCTAAAATGGAAGAAGCAAAAGCAAAAGGAACTATAGAGGTAAAGATTTCATAATGTGGGTTAAGTGGTGTAAGGGAGTCGCGCGAAAGTGCGGCTCCTTTTTTATTCTCTGTCTACCTGAACCTTCTCCACCGGGTTTGCAATCATTTCCTTATAAGCTTCACGGTTGCGGATAATATCAATGCCGGTGAAAATGGCATTGCGAAGCGAATCAGAGTTTGCTAAATCTTTTCCGGCAATGTCGTAACCGGTTCCGTGGTCGGGCGAAGTGCGAACTAAGTTAAGTCCGGCTGTATAATTTACCCCGGTGCCAAACGAAAGTGTTTTAAAAGGAACCAAACCCTGGTCGTGATACATGGCAAGCACCGCATCGAATTTTTTAAAATGCTGCGAACCAAAAAATCCATCGGCAGAAAAAGGACCAACTACCAACATACCTTTTTCTTTTGCACGGTTTACAGCCGGTGCAATAATGTCTTTCTCTTCTTTGCCAAGCAATGAATTATCTCCTGCATGAGGATTTAATCCGAGCACCGCAATGCGCGGTTTGCTGATTAGAAAATCCTGTTTCAATGTTTGATTCAGCACATCTAGCTTGGCAATAATCAGGTTGATGTCAATTTTGCCCGTTACATCTTTCAACGAAATATGATTGGTCACCAAACCAACCCGCAAACCGTCATCTACCAAAAGCATCATTGAGTTTTCGTTACCGGCAGCTTTAGAGACAAGTTCAGTTTGCCCAGTAAAATCAGGGTGATGTTGGCTCATGGAACTTTTATTAACGGGACCGGTAACCAGTACATCAATTTTTTTCTCCACTAAATCTTTAATGCCGGCATTTAAACAAATCAATGCCCTTGCTCCGCCTTCGGTTGTAAGCTGACCGGGCTGAATATCTGCATGTTCACTCCATACATTAATAATGTTCGGAAGTTTTGGATTCAGATTCTCCGTATCCTTCACTTCCTGAATATTGAAGTTATGAATCTTAAAGTGCTTCGCGTAAAACGAAATGACGTTTTTCTGTCCATAAACCACTACTGAACAGTAGCGGTAAATTCTTTCATCTTCCAGCACTTTAATAATTACCTCCGGTCCAATACCGTTGTAGTCTCCGAGGGTAATTCCTACTTTATATTTATGGTTTTCCATGATTAAGCTGATAGCTCTTTGTTTAATAATTCTTTAAAAAATCTATAATCAACCTTACTCCCACCGCTGTTCCGTATTTGCCGCGGTAACTGTCTTCGCTCATTAAGTAAGCGGTGCCCGCAATATCAAAGTGCATCCAGGGGTAATCGGTAAAATGCTCCAAAAATTTTCCTGCGGTAATAGATCCCGAATCTGAGCCACCAATATTTTTAATATCTGCTACATCACTCTTTATCATTTCGCCATATTCCTCCCACAGTGGAAACTCAATCAAGCGCTCATAGGTATTGTTGGCAGAAGCCAATAATTTTTTCTTTACCACATCGCTGGCTGTTCCCATAAATGGAGAAGCAATTGAACCCGTTGCTGCTTTTGCGGCACCGGTAAGCGTAGCAAAATCAAAAACCAGTTCGGGCGAATATTGTTTGGCGTAATGCAACGCATCGGCAAGAATCATTCGCCCTTCTGCATCGGCATTCAGCATTTCTACATTTAGTCCGCTCATCATCTGTACCACATCTCCGGGCACATACGCATTGCCGCCTGGCCGGTTATCGGTTGCCGGAATTAATCCTATAATGTGAACCGGTAATTTCAATTGAGCAGCTGCAATAAAAATTCCTGCCACAGCAGCAGCACCGCTCATATCACATTTCATCATGTCCATTGAGTTTCCGGTAGGTTTCAAGCTCAATCCACCGGTATCATAAACAACTCCTTTTCCCACTAACACAATCGGCTTTTTGTTTTTCGGACGATACCCCTTGTATTCAAGCACTGTAAATGTTGGCGGGTCGACACTTCCTTTATTTACAGAAAGCAATCCGCCCATCTTTAAGGCTTCGATTTTCTTTTTATCAAAAACTGTAACAGTAAATCCGTTTTCCTTTCCTGCCTTTTGAATTTCTTTCGAAAGCTGGGCGGCTGTTAAATAGGAAAGAGGCTCATTAATAAGTGTGCGTGAAAAGAAATTAGCTGCAACAAGTTTCGAGAGTTCTTCCAACGTTTTTTTATCAGAAGATTTTGAATCAAAATGAAGAGCAGTAAGTGATTTTTCTTTCTTGTCTTTGGTTTTGTATTTCAAAAACTCGTAATTACTTAATGCCACTCCTTCTGCAAAAGCAGCCGTCAGTTTTATTTTACGCGAAGCGTTGTGAACCGATGCTTCCTTAATTTTTTTTGAGTTTAGAAATTTGTTGAGGGTGTTTCCTGCCTTTCGTGCGGCTTCGAATGTTTTATATTCTTCTTTTGAAGCGTCAATTTTTACAACGCTTAAAGTGCGGCCTTCATATTGTTGCTGAAAAATGTGATTTACCTTTTCGTTGAAAAAACTTTCTGCTTCCTCAGCAATGGTCTTTGAAATACCCAGTGAGCTGAGCTTCGTTTTTTCATCAATCAAAATAATGTTATGGTTGAAAGCAGTATAATCCTTACACAAAAGCAGTTGAAGGGACATAGTTTTTAATTTAATGTTGCTAAAATATAAAAAGCGGGGTGTCGGTAACCTATATTCGCTCCTGTGTCAAATCTTCATCTAAAAAAATCACTCGGACAACATTTTCTGAACGATGAAAGTGTGTTGCTGAAAATTGCCGCTGCTATAGGCGATATGAGTGTTTTCAAAACCGTTGTAGAGATTGGTCCGGGTATCGGGGCACTGACCAAATACCTTATACCCCAAAAGCACAGTAACTTTTATGTAGTGGAACTGGATGACCGCTGGGCAGAGCATCTTTCCAACGCCTATCCTGCTTTACGAGGCAAAATTATTCATGAAGATTTTCTTCAGACGGATTTGAGTTTTTTGCAAAATCCAACACATGTTGTCGGCAATTTCCCTTACAATATTTCCTCCCAAATTGTTTTCAGAATAATTGATGAGCGCGACAAAGTAGAGCGAATGACGGGCATGTTTCAAAAAGAAGTGGCGGTACGCATTTCCGCCAAACATGGCTCAAAGGATTATGGTGTTACCAGTGTGCTCACCCAAGCCTATTACGATTGCCATTATCTTTTTGATGTAGCTCCTGAATGTTTTAATCCGCCACCAAAGGTGATGAGCGGCATTATTCAATTGACGCGGAAGAAAAAGAAGACACTTAATTGCGATGAAGTGCTTTTTAAGGAAATAGTGAAAGCGGCTTTTAACCAGCGCAGAAAAACCATGCGGAACAGTTTGAAGGAATTTACCGGTGGAAAGGAAATTTCAGGCAAGGATGTTTTTAATTTGCGACCCGAGCAGATTTCGGTAGAACAGTTTATTGAACTGACGAATCTTATTCAAGAAGCAAAATCATGAAGGGACGAATCTTAATCACTGATGAACTTCATCCTTTATTAAAAGAAGGATTGGAGCAAGATGGTTTAGCAGTGGATTATCGACCCGATGTTTCTGCGAAAGAAGTTTTAGAAATAATTCACGACTACGAAGGCTTGGTAATAAACAGTAAAGTATATGCCGGCAAAGAATTATTCGACCGCGCTGTGAAATTGAAATTTGTTTGCCGGGCCGGCTCTGGCTTAGAGGTAATTGATTTGAATTACGCTAAACAGAAAGGGATAATTGCTTTCAATTCTCCCGAGGGGAACAGAAATGCAGTAGCGGAACATGCATTGGGGATGCTCCTGAATTTGATGAACAATATTTCAAAGGCAAACCAAGAAATTCGCAACAGGGAATGGAAGCGGGAAGAGAATAGGGGCACCGAGCTTTCAGGCAAAACAATTGCTTTGATTGCCTACGGAAACACAGCACAATCGTTTACGAAAATTCTGAAAGGTTTTGATGTAAGGGTTCTGGCTTACGATAAATACAAACACGGTTTTGAAAATGAATCTTCTGTAGAAACCATTTTTGAACAAGCCGATATTGTGAGTTTGCATTTGCCGCTTACGGAGGAAACGAAATACATGATTGACTATAAGTTTCTGTCGTCTTTCAAAAAGCCAATCTGGCTAATCAATACTTCGCGGGGAAAAGTTTTAAGAACATCCGATTTGCTCTTGGCACTATACGAAGGAAAGGTAATTGCAGCCGCACTCGATGTTTTGGAAAATGAGAAGTTGAGTTCTCTAAATGAAAACGAGAAAAGAGATTTTAGAGAGTTGATTTCTGACAAGCGTATTCTTCTTACTCCTCATATTGCTGGATGGACACATGAAAGTAAAACGAAAATTGCAGAAGTGTTGCTTGAAAAAATCAGAGCAATTCAGAAATAATGGTATCAATGCTCAATCCTTGTGCTTCAGCTTTGTAGTTTTTGAAGACACGGTGACGAAGAACCGGTAGCGCTACCTGCTTCACATCTTCAATGTCGGGCGAATACTTTCCGCGAATAGCTGCATTGCATTTTGCCCCAAGCACCAGATATTGTGATGCACGGGGTCCGGCCCCCCAACTGATATAGTTGTTTACAGACTTAGGCGAATTCGGTTGATTTGGTCTCGTGCTGTTTACCAGTTTCACGGCATATTCCAACACATTATCGGCAATTGGAATTTTACGAATCAGCTGCTGGAAGTATAGGATTTCAGCAGCACTCATTTTTTTATTTACCTGGGCTTTGCTTCCTGAAGTAGTGTTTTTTACCACCTGAATTTCTTCTTCGTAGCTCGGGTAATCTAAATTGATAGAAAACATAAAGCGGTCAAGTTGCGCTTCGGGCAATGGGTAAGTTCCTTCTTGCTCAATTGGGTTTTGAGTAGCGAGAACAAAGAATGGTAAATCAAGTTTGTGTCTAGTACCGGCAATGGTTACGCTGCGCTCCTGCATAGCTTCGAGCAATGCTGATTGTGTTTTAGGTGGCGTACGGTTAATTTCATCGGCCAGAATGATATTGGCAAACACTGGTCCGCGGTTGAAACGAAACGTTCTGTTTTCATCTAAAATTTCGGAACCCACAATATCGCTTGGCATTAAATCGGGTGTAAACTGAATGCGGTTGAAACTTAAATCCAACACTTCTGCAATGGTATGAACAGTTAAAGTTTTCGCCAAACCCGGTACCCCGATCAATAAACTATGGCCATCACTAAAAACAGAGATGAGAATGTTTTTTACCACTTCATCTTGCCCCACAATTATCTTAGCAACTTCAGTTTTTAATTCGATAAATTTTTTGGCGAAGGCATCTAATGCATCAACATCGGTATTATACATCGGTTAGCTTTATAGTAACAAAGAAAGAAATTCCATTATCAAAAAAAAAACACTATCCACTTACTCATCTGCGGACAGTTCTTCATTGAATCATCAATACGGACAAAGTTTTTGCTACGGTGCAATTTCAGCCATTCCTCTAAAGCTTTTTGCTGCTTCTCGGCTTTTGCTGCTGCCTGAATTTTTGAATAGTCCTGGTCTAAGCTTGCAGGATGTGGTTTGCTCTCGCTTTTGAGCCAAATAATTCGGAAGCCTTGCTTTTGTTCACCGGTTCGGTCCTGCACGGTATGTGGCAAGACATCTGAGTATTCTCCAACTTTCATTCTGTCAATAGAGAAAATAAGTGTGCCGTCAATATCCGCTTTTTCAAAAAAGGTTGTTCCGTTTTTTGTGTTCGTCATCATGCCGCCAATACTTTTTGAGGGCTCATCATCTGAATACTGATTCACAGCCTCACGCCATGTGATTGAATCAACCTGCAATTGATGTAAAACACTATCCATTCGTTCCCGCACTGCGCTTAAATCGGTACGTGTAATTTTTGGTTTAATCAGAATGTGACGCACTTTCAGTTTGTCACCACGCTTCTCATCTACAATAATCAAGTGATAACCGAACGGGGTTTCTACTATATCGCTCATTTCTCCTTCTTTCAATTTATAAGCCACTGCTTCAAATTCAGGAACCAGTTCGCCTCGCTCAATCATGCCGAGGTTTCCGCCGTCTAAATACGAACCGGGGTCCTCAGAATACTGAATTGCCTTTACAGAAAAATCTGCCCCTTGAATTATATCATTTCGGATGCCTTCAATTTTTTTGCGGGCAAATTCTTTTTCCTGTTCACTTACCTTTGGTAACATAATGATCTGCCCCAACTCTAATTCAGAATTAAAATAAGGCACGCTGTCCCTGGGAATTCTCTCAAAAAATTCTTTCACTTCAGCTGGAGAAACTTTTAATCCGGCAAATGCTTTCCCTTTCATTTTATCGCTGAGCAATTGCTTTTCTATATCACCTTTAAAATCATCTTTTAACTCAATGACTGATTTGCCATAATACTCTTCCAGTTTTTCTTTTGAGCCGAAAACCGAAATAAAATATTTAATTCTGCGGTCAAGTTCTGCATCTACTTCTTCGGGAGTAGTGGTAACGCTATCTAACATTGCCTGCGCTAAAAAAAGACGCTCCAATAAAAGGTTGTCAAAAATTGTACAACGCATATCGGAGTCAACAGTTCCCTGATTTTGTGCCACCATTTGCTGATACTGCGCTTCAACTTCCGAATGCAGAATAATATTATCGCCTACCACAGCAATCACTTTATCTATCTGAGTGTATTGCGCAATTGCACTGTCAGTCAAGATGGAGAAAAAGCCAATAAAAAATATCTTCATTAAATTCTTCATTCTGTCTTTTTTAATTCTTGAGATTCGTTCACTAACGACTTTTCTTTTTTCTTGTTGTCTAAGAAAACAAAAAATCCAATAGAAAATCCGCCACGTGTTGTCGGTAATTGTTTTTGGTAGCCGGTGTTGGTTACATAAAATCCAAATTCCAGCGAAAGGAGCGGGTTAAAAAAATAAGCAGCCCCCACAAACCCCGTAACGTTGTAACCACTGGTACCCGAAACACTGCTCTTTCTGAGCGTGGTAGAAGTAAGATAGTTTGCGTTGGCAGAAATTAATGCTTTTAAAGGCTTTTTGCCTATGTAATAGCGTATAAGCGGCCCTATACCAGATGTAAAAGTAGAGGTATTGATGTATTCTTTCTTGGTATAATCAAAATTGTGTGTTGCACCGATGCCGAACGAATACCTGCCGCCAATGGCTAAGCCACGTATTATGAAAGCTCCGAATTGCGGAGAAAGCGAC
>CAIYOV010000314.1 GCA_903927935.1 uncultured Bacteroidota bacterium
CGGAAAGAAAGTAGCAGACATTTTTTTGAAAACGATTTTATACGAGAAGGAGAAATATGAAAGAAGAAAGAAGAGTAAATAGTTGGCAAAGCTTAGCTGTCTTGTGGCTTGTGTTTTGTGTAATGCAAAGCAATGCTCAAAACGGACAAGTCAACTTCTCGTGTAAAAAATTTCCGTTTGTGCACGATGAACGGAATGAAATAGTAAATGCTAAGGTGCTCGACAGTTTCTTCAACCGCTTGTATTTACAACGCACTGAAAAGAACCAGCGCATCAGTATTTTGCAGATTGGCGATTCGCATATTCAGGCAGATTACATCAGTGCTAAAGTGCGCACCAACTTTCAAAACGATTTTGGCAATGCCGGTCGCGGGTTGGTGGTGCCTATAAAAGTGGCGGGCAGCAATGAACCGTTTAATTATCGGATTACAAGCAACGTGAAATGCTACGGCAAGCGCTGTGTGTATTTAAACGATTCGCTCGATTACGGCATTGGCGGATTTGCGGTAAAGACCAGTGATGACACAGCGCAGTTCCGCATTCGCACGTTTGATTATGCTCCGCTGAATTATGCCTTCAGCAAAATGACTTTGTTTTATCAGCAGGATTCTTCTTACAATTTTTCGTTGCAGGATTCGCTCGGCAATTTGCTGGGTTCGGTAAAAAGAGATTCTACCCAACTGCGCAATGTTTCGGTGATTCAGTTGCCGGGCAACACCAACGAAGTTTACCTGAAAGCTCACCGGAATGATTCATCGGAGAGCTATGCCATTCTTTACGGAATGAATCTGGAGAACGATAGCAGCGGTGTGTTGTATCATTCCATAGGAGTGAACGGTGCGGAGGCATTTCAATATGTGCATGCCAAATATTTTGCCGAACAAACGGCTGTGCTTAACCCGGATGTGATAATTATTTCGCTGGGCACTAATGAGGCTCAGCGCAAGCCTTTCGATAAAAATTTAGTGGAGGCGCGGCTCGATTCTTTGGTTAAACAATTACAGCAATACAATCCGGGCAAGCCAATAATTCTTACAACTCCGCCCGATTCGTATTACCGCAGAAAATATTACAATCCTTCTGTCGCAGCTTATCACGTAATTACAGTAGATTATGCGAAGAAAAATAATCTGGCGGTGTGGGATTTGTTTTCTGCCACCGGTGGCTTTAAGAGCTGCTACCAATGGAAAAAATATCATTTAATGCAACGCGATGGAATACACTTTAATCGTGCCGGTTATGAGTTGCAGGGGAATCTTTTTTACGAAGCTATTACCAAGACCTATAACGAATATGTCAGCCATAGACGTCCATAAACTGTTTGAGCAGTTTTTTTATCATCCTAAAGAGCCGCTGATTTTCAGCACAGGCTTGTTCCTGTTTTTGTTTATGGGCTTTATAGCAGGGTTTTATCTGGTGCATAAACATCAGAACGCCAAATTGGCTTATGTAATTCTGTTTTCGCTTTATTTCTATTACAAAAGCAGCGGTATTTATTTTCTGTTGCTCATTCTCTCCACGGTTGTCGATTATAGCCTTGCCAACTTTATCTACAATGCCGATAAACAGTGGAAGAAAAAAGCCTGGCTCGTTTTCAGTCTGGTGCTTAACCTTGGTCTGCTCGGCTATTTCAAATACACCAATTTTCTGTATGAGATTTTCTGCAACCTCAGCAATCATCCTTTCGATCCCTTCAGTATTTTCTTACCGGTTGGGGTTTCGTTCTTTACATTTCAGTCGCTCAGTTATACCATCGAAATTTATCGGGGCGATTTAAAACCGGTAGAGCGGATTGCCGATTATGCCTTCTTCGTTTCCTTCTTTCCGCAACTAGTTGCCGGCCCAATTGTGCGGGCTAAGGATTTTTTGCCGCAGATTACGCAACCGGTTTTTGTTTCGAGGGAGATGTTCGGGCATGCGGTGTTTTTAATTGTGGCGGGGCTTTTTAAAAAGGTGGTGATAAGCGATTACATCAGCGCCAACTTTGTCGACCGCATTTTTGAAAACCCTACGCTCTATACCGGTCTAGAAAATCTGTTCGGGGTGTATGGTTATGCGTTGCAGATTTATTGTGACTTCAGCGGTTATAGCGATATGGCTATTGGTATTGCCCTGCTTTTCGGCTACAAACTCACTTTGAATTTCGATTCGCCTTACCAGTCATCCAGCATTACCGAGTTCTGGAGGCGTTGGCATATTTCGCTTTCAAGCTGGCTGCGCGACTACCTCTATATTTCGCTGGGCGGAAACCGCAAAGGCAGAGTGCGCACTTACGTTAATCAGTTCCTTACCATGCTGCTGGGTGGTTTGTGGCATGGGGCAGGGCTGAAGTTTATTTTGTGGGGAGGGCTGCACGGTGTGGCATTGGGCATTGATAAATTCATGAAAGAGTTTTTTAAAGTTCCCGATACCAGCTTCTTCAAGATAGCGGGTGTGTTGCTTACTTTTCACTTTGTTTGTTTCTGCTGGATATTCTTCCGCGCAGCCGATATGCAAACGGCAGGCAGTATCATTTCTCAGATTACGCTTCACTTTACGCCTTCTGTCTTCTTCGATTTTATTGCAGGCTACCGCAATATTGTGTTGGTCATGCTGATGGGTTACTTCCTTCACTTTATTCCTAAAAACATTGAACTAAAAGCGCAAAGCTTTGTTACCGAAATGCCGCTTACGGGCAAAGTGGCGTTGGTGGCAAGCATGATTGTCATCCTGATTCAGGTAAAGAGCAGCAACATTCAGCCCTTTATTTATTTCCAGTTTTAGGAACACACAAAACTGATTAAGCTCCACCGTTTCTTATGGCGGCAGAACCCTCTTTTTTCACACATATATACTAACTTTTTACTAATGAAAACTTGAAATTTTGCGCGTTTTGGGTAGCCCTTTGCGGCATGATTTTTTAACCCGGAATATTTTTTAACCGCAACCGCAACTTCAGTGATAATAAAGTCGGGTTTTAGCGCAAGTGCCGGAACATACATGACTAGTCACAGACCTTCGGTGACTAGTAACAGAAGTCAAAATTGCTCGAATGTAAGTTCCGCGACCAGTAACGGATGCTTCGTGACTAGTGCCGGAAGTTCTGTGACAGGTTACGGAACCCCGCTGACCAGTGACGAAAGACAAAATCGTTCAAATGTAAGTTCCGTTACCAGTGCCGGAACTTACATGACAGGTCACGGAACACCTGAGGCGGGTAACGGGAGTTTCGCGACTCGATATTTCACAACAGTTTTTAAACAATCAACTATTCTTTAAACTAAAACCAAACAACATGAGCAGTTTTATCGACCATTCAGACGAAGGCTTCGGCTTTCAGTTAAACACCTTTTGCGGTAAGATAGATACTTACAGCGTAACCGTGGGCTTAACCCCTGCTGAAATTACCAGCATAAAAGCCGATAAAGACCTTTACCTATGGGCGCTGCAGGTACAGGACGACACGCAAAAGTTTGCGCAAAATTTCACCAACTTCAAAAGCCTGTTGCGCTATGGCAGCGGCACCGAGGTGCTAACGGTAATTCCTACCCCTCCGCCCTTTCCGGCCCCACCGGCTATAGTGGCGGCTAACGTGCAAAAACGTTTTTCTGATCTGGTAAAGCGCATTAAAGGCAGCCCCAATTACACCAAAGCTATTGGCGAAGATTTGGGCATTGAAGTGGCGCACACACCTTTCGACCCGCAATTGGGTAAACCGGTATTTAAAACCACTTACAGCAGTGGCGGTCACCCGCACCTGATTTGGAAAAAGGGTAAATTTCAGGGCGTTGAAATTTGGGTTGACCGTAACGATACCAAAGGCTGGGTAAAACTGGAGCGCGATTTCCATCCGGATTATACCGATAAAGCAGCGCTTCCTGCTGTAGGCCAAAGTGCGGTATGGAACTACAAAATGATATACCTTTTTCAGGATGACGTAGTAGGCTCGTGGAGTGCGGAACAAAGCATGACCGTTTACGGCAGTGTGTAACAGAAATTGCAATTTGCGAGGATTGAACAGAAAGCTCCGTGAGGGGCTTTTTGTTTTTTAAATACATTGCTTTTTTCAACCCAATCACTTCCACAATTCCCATATTCTTTTATGTTTGCACCGCTTTTTGAAAAACGGTCATGAATTATACTCCAAAAACATACTTCAAACACATACTCACAGCGGCTTTTATTGCTGTTTTGGCATCTTTTTCTGTTTCAGCTTTTGCTGAAGAAACAGCTGAAAAAGCAGAAACAAAAACCGAAAAGAAATTCGATGCCGGTAAACTGATTATCGAGCACATCAGCGATAATCACGAGTGGCACATACTTGGCGAAGGCGAAAATGCCGTTGCTATTCCGCTTCCGGTTATTCTGTATACTGCTAAAGGTTTCGACTGTTTTTCTTCAGGTAAATTTCATCATGGCGAAGAAACGGTAGAGAGCAAATACAAATATAAATTGCTGGAAGAAAACAATCACGTAGTAATATTGAACGAAGCCGGTGCAGTTGATGAAGTTGCTACTGCTGGCATCATCGACATTTCTATTACAAAAAATGTAGCTACACTTTTATTCAGCGTTTTCTGTTTACTGTGGGCTTTCTTATCGGTAGCAGCAACGTATAAAAAGAACCCGAACCAGGCACCCAAAGGCTTGCAGAGTTTTGTTGAGCCGCTTATCATTTTCATCCGCGATGAAGTTGCCAAGCCAAGCATTGGTGCGAAGTATGAAAAATTTGTTCCCTACTTACTTACTGTATTCTTCCTGATTCTGTTCAATAACTTATTGGGCTTAATTCCTATTCTTCCGGGCGGGGCTAACCTTTCGGGTAACATCGCTTTTACCATGGTACTGGCGGTTATCACATTTGTAATCACTACCATTAACGGAACTAAACATTACTGGCATCACATCTTCGCTATGCCGGGCGTTCCTAAGCCGGTATTGATTATTCTTACGCCTATCGAAATTCTGGGTGTGTTCTTAAAGCCATTCGTATTAATGATACGATTGTTCGCGAACATGACAGCCGGTCACATTATCGCGCTTTCGTTCTTCGCCATGATTTTCATTTTTGGTGAAATGAGCACCGGTGCAGGTTTAGGGGTGAGTGTAGTATCGGTAGCGTTCACTGTATTTATGGGATTGCTCGAATTGCTGGTGGCTTTTTTACAGGCGTATGTATTTACCCTGTTAAGTGCCATGTATTTCGGAAGCGCATTAGAAGAAGGACATCATTAAAAAATTATTTAAACTCTTTATTCACTTTTAAAATCAAACAACATGCTTAACACAGTATTATTAGCAGAAGGTCTTGGAATCGGTTACGGAATTGCAGCACTTGGTGCAGGCGTTGCCGCTCTTGGAGCAGGTGTTGGTATCGGACAAATTGGTAAAGGCGCCCTCGAGTCAATCGCTCGTCAGCCCGAAGCTATCAACGACATCCGTTCTAACATGATTTTGACTGCAGCCCTTGTAGAAGGTGCGGCTTTCTTCGCTATGGTGGTTGGTCTCTTGGTAGTATTCAAGAGCTAATCCAAACTCTTTCGGGTAACGAAAGCGGTTGGCCTAGTTACCCGAATTTTTTTGAAAGTGATTTGTAAAGAAGTAATAGAAAAGTAAAAAGATATAACAATGGAATTAGTAAAACCCGCGATAGGACTTATTTTCTGGATGTTAGTGACATTCAGTATTCTCGTTTTCATCCTCACCAAATTCGCATGGAAGCCGATTCTGGCGATGATTAAAGAGCGTGAGCAAACTATTGAGAATTCATTGAACGAAGCCACTAAAGCCCGTTACGAAATGAGCCAGTTAGTAGCTAAGAACGAAGAGTTGCTGAATCAGGCTAAAGAAGAGAGAAACCAGATTTTGCACAATGCGAAAGAAGCAGCTGAAAA
Source organism: uncultured Bacteroidota bacterium (assembly GCA_903927935.1). Classification (GTDB taxonomy): domain Bacteria; phylum Bacteroidota; class Bacteroidia; order Chitinophagales; family LD1; genus Bog-950. The sequence continues at coordinate 5,874 of CAIYOV010000314.1, forward strand.
AGTGAAAGCAGATATTTTGGTAAAAGCGCAGAAAGAAGCAGAAGAAAAAATTCAAATGGCATTCCGCGAAATCGAAATTCAAAAGAAAGCAGCTATTGTAGAAGTGAAAAACTCGGTAGGTATCATGGCTTTGGAAATTGCAGAAAAAGTAATCCGCAAAGAACTGAAGAGCAACAACGAGCAAGTGGAGTATGTAAACAAATTGGCAAAAGAATCGAACCTGAATTAAAATGAGTTCATACAGAATAGCATCGCGTTACGCAAAATCGCTTATTCAACTGGCCGATGAACAAGGCAAGCTGGCTGAAGTGATTGCCGATATTAAAAGTATCGACAGCATTTTCGAAAACAGCCGCGATTTGAAGTTGATGTTCAGAAGCCCAATCATTCCTGCGGATAAAAAACAGAACATTGTAAAGAAATTGTTCGAAGGAAAAATTTCCGATCTTCTGTATCGCTTCCTTACCCTTATGATTAAAAAGGGAAGAGAGGTTTACTTTCACGAAATGGTAGAAAGTTTTATTCTACAGTACAACGTGATTAAAAACATAACACCCGTTACAATTACTTCTGCCGTTAAGTTAGATGCAGGCTTAATTCAAAGCATGCTGGCCGCGTTAAAAACAAAAGAAAAGCTTGGAGAAATTGAGTTGGAAGAAGTAATTGACGAAAGTATTATCGGAGGCTTTATTCTTCAGTATGGCGATAAAATGATTGACAGCAGCGTTATCAGAAACTTAGGCGGCTTCCGCAATATTGTGGATGACGATTCTTATATCAAGAAATACAGTTAAACTTCAACATCAGTTAAATAATATAAAGGCAGACATCGTTCTGCCTTTATTATTTTTTCAAAACTGCAATTTGTGCTGAGTGGTAAATATCGTGATGAACCAGCCCGTGAATCATAACATACCAGCTGAATTTTTTTCCGGGTACAAGTTCCTCCATTTTTTCATCGGTAAATTTTTCGAAAGCATTTACCAATTCAATCTGATTTGTTTCCAGTTCATTTAAAGCTTGAAGCCAACTTAACTCACTGATTTCATATTTAGTTATCCAATCGGTTTCGGAATTTATTTCCACTGAATAAGTATTGTTCTCTTTCAGATATTCAAGCACAAACTTTCTCCAGCAACTCATATGCTTTACATATTCATAAATGTTGTGCGAAAAGTTGGCTGGCTTGTGATAGGCCTTCTCCCAACTTATATCCTTTAAAATTTCCTGCAGGTTTGTACCATGCCACATGGGGCCGTCCCAGTTTCGCTTTAAAAGTTTTTGAATGCGCGTTGTTTCTGTATTCATGTTTGTACAATTGAAATGTTTTCGAAAATAATATTGCGATGCTTATGTTTGCCCTATGAATAAAATAAATTTTTATGCAGGTCCTGCCATATTACCGCAGGAGGTATTGCAACAGGCTCAGGAAGCAGTAAAAGATTTTGTAGGAACCGGTTTGAGTATTCTCGAAATTTCGCACCGCAGTAAGGAGTTTGTGAAAATTATGGACGATGCCCGTGCTTTAGTACGTGAGTTGATGCAGTTAGATAGCGAGCATGAGGTGTTGTTTTTGCACGGAGGGGGATTGTCGCAGTTTCACATGGTGCCAATGAATTTACTGAATGAAAATGAAACGGCTTCTTATTTTGATACCGGAACATGGGCACACGGGGCGATAGAAGAAGCAAAATTTTTCGGGAAAGTTCACATTGCCTGTTCATCAAAGGACAAGAACTACAGCTATATTCCAAAGGATATTTCTATTGCACCTGCATCGAAATATTTACACGTTAC
>CAIYOV010000315.1 GCA_903927935.1 uncultured Bacteroidota bacterium
CGGTTTAAAAGCCGGTATATAGTGCTCAGGAATATAAACAGAGGTATTCTGTTTAATATTTCGGCCAACTTTTGCGGCTCGTTTTTTGGTTATAAAACTACCGAAACCCCGGATGTAAACATTCTCCCCGCCAGCTAATGCTTCCTTAACGTTTGTGAAAAAACTCTCAATCGAAACCAGAACATCTACTTTCGGTACTCCTGTTCTTTCTGAAATCTGATTTATCAAATCGGCTTTCTTCATGCTGAAAACTTGGTTTAAAATTAAATATCTTTGGCCAAAAGTACGAATAATTAACACAATTCATCAAAGTTCAAAGAAATTCTACGTTGAAAAACAACAACTTACCTATATTCTCTACTTCATTAATGGCATGGAACAGGAATTTCAATAGACGAAAAATGCCATGGAAAGGGATTAAAGACCCTTATAAGATATGGATAAGTGAAATCATTCTTCAGCAAACCAGAGTGGAGCAAGGAGAAAAATATTATGAAGAATTTATCTCTTCTTACCCGACGATCTCGAAACTGGCCACTGCGAATGAAGAAGAAATTTTTAGAAAGTGGCAGGGACTTGGTTATTATAATCGTTGTCGTAATATGATTGCGACCGCAAAATTTATCAATGACCAACTTCAGGCCAGATTCCCCGAAGATTATGATACCATCCTATCATTAAAAGGTATTGGTGATTACACAGCCGCAGCCATCGCATCATTTGCCTTTAATCTGCCTCATGCCGTTGTGGATGGCAATGTGGTCAGAGTGCTAAGCCGTGTATTCGCAATACATTCAAGTTACTTTGAAGCCAAAGGCAAAAAAGAATTCCAGGACCTGGCCAAATCCTTACTTGATAAAAAACATCCGGGTCAATACAATCAGGCTATCATGGATTTTGGCGCAACTATATGCAAACCTCAGAATCCGGATTGCCGTTCTTGCCCACTAAACATCATCTGCCAGGCCTATCTAACAGACAGCATTGCCTCCTTTCCGGTTAAAAAGGAACGAAAAACCCTCAAGGAAAGACCTTTTCACTTTCTGGTTTTTCATACAAAATCTGCTATTTACCTGACCAAACGAAATGGCAGTGATATCTGGAAAGACCTGCATACGTTCTATTGTATCGAAACCGAAAAGCTGAGCCAGAAGTTGCTACCTGAGTTTATCGATAAATGCAAACTAAATAATCCGGTTGTACTGACGCAAGTTCTTTCTCATCAAAAAATAACCGGATATTTCTATGTCATACCCTTGCGAAAGGCCACAGCATTAAGGGAACTCAACTTGTTACAAGTAAAAAAAACAGACTTAAATAAATTTGCCTTCCCGAAATTGATTCTTTCCTTTTTTGAAAATAATCAGTATCTTTAGTCTCAGTTCCGAAAAACCTGAGACCATGAGAGGAGTTAACCATGTATTTTTAATAGGGAATCTTGGCAGAGCCCCTGAAATAATTTATATCGAAGGAAATATTCCAGTAACGAAATTTCCGTTGGCGACTACTGAAACCTTTAAAGATAAAAAGGGTGTCTCCGCACCTCAAACCGAATGGCATAACATAGTCCTTTGGCGAGGACTGGCAGAA
>CAIYOV010000316.1 GCA_903927935.1 uncultured Bacteroidota bacterium
TTCTTTACCGATCAGGAGTATCTGGACTTAAAGAGCGATGCATGGAATAACAACATAGCCTACCCAAATGCCGGCTATGCGTGTTCACAGCTTGATGACGTATATGGCTTCAACGAACTGTATGTTACTAAATATACCGGAGCGAACGAAGACGGGAACTACTTAAACAATACCCCAGCGGGATTGTATAGAGTGTATGGAGACAATACCTCTCTGCCGTTAACCAAAGGACAATATACGGGATCAAACAGTACCGGTTTTCAGGGAATCTATGGAGGGGCACAGACGCACCACTATGTTCAGTTAACGGTGAGTGAGTTCTCGGAATTCTGGATACATGGCTCGCAGCAATCACAGGCGTTGCCGGTAGAGATGATATTCCTGCAGGCGGATGCGATTAACAACGCTTATATAAAACTGACGTGGGCAACTGCGATCGAAATAAACAACGATGGATTTGAGGTAGAGCGCAGCGTTGACGGGCAGACGTGGACGCAGATAGGCTGGGTGGACGGACACGGCAATGCAACTACCCAAAATAATTACAGTTTCGATGATGTAAATGTGGTGGCCAATGTAGTCTACTACTACCGGTTAAAACAGGTGGATAATGACGGAGTGTTTGAATACACGGACATTGTAAGTGCGCGAATCAACGGAGACGTTACGTTCAGTGTCAAGGATTTTGTGCCAAACCCGACCATGGATAAAACGAACCTGATTGTAACGGCAAGCAAAGATCAGGAGATTACGGTAACGTTCTATGATGTGATAGGACAGAAAATGATGGAAAGTACTCATGAGATAAACAGAGGGGGTAACCGGATAGAGTTTGAATTAGGCAAACTGGCGGGAGGCACTTATACAGCGGTGGTATCATCAGCCAACGAGATTTATACCAAGAAAATAGTGCTGACGAAATAAATCAGATCAAATGTGGTTGCAGAATTAGATGTGAGTTGATATACATCAAATAATTTTCGGAAAAGTGGTCCTGGTAAGTTTCCGTACTTACCAGGACCACTTTCACCTTAACAAAATACATTTTGGCCGGATAATTTAAGCTATCAAAAGTTATGATGATACTTATTCTCTTCTCCAATGATAATCCTCATCAACCCGACAACCTGCAACCGGTAACTTTGTTCTGATTAAATGAACGAAATTATTTGGTGTGTACGTAATCCCATTTTCCGAGCTATCATCAAAAGATGTCCCAAAAGCAGGCGGCAAAAATGCCTCACTGGGAGAAATGTATAACAAACTTTCTGAACAAGGTATTCTTGTTCCGGATGGTTTTGCCACAACGGCTGAAGCGTTCCGATTATTTTTAAGTGAAAATGGATTGGAGCAATCACTACGTGAACTTATTTCAAAACTTGATACAAAAGAGTTTTCTAATCTATCACAAATCGGAAGTGAAGCGCGCGGGCTAATGCAAAAAGCAAACATGCCACTCGAATTGAAGACTCAAATCGCGGCTGCTTATAAATCGCTTTGTGAAAAGAATAATGGAAGTTTAGATGTTGCTGTTCGTAGCAGTGCTACAGCAGAAGATTTACCAACTGCGAGTTTTGCCGGTCAGCACGATTCATTTTTAAACCGAAAGGGTGAGGAAGATGTGATTGCTGCTGTGCAATCATGCTTTGTTTCGCTGTATAATAACCGCGCAATTAAATATCGTCACGACAATAACTTCGACCATTTTAAAGTGGCATTATCTGCCGGAGTGCAGGTGATGGTGCGTTCTGATTTAGCGTGTGCAGGAATCAGTTTTACACTGGAACCCGAATCCGGTTTCCGAGATGTAATCGCTATTTCGGGTTGTTGGGGCTTGGGAGAAAACATTGTGCAGGGAACAATTTCTCCTGATGAATTTTTGATTTTCAAACCAACTTTACGTCAAGGCAAATATGCCATCCTCTCAAAAAAATGCGGGTCTAAAACTAAGACCATGATTTATGGTGATGGAGAAAAGAAATTGCAGAATATAGATACTGCCGAAGAAAAACGAAGGCAGTTTGTGCTTACAGATTTGGAGATAGAGAAAATTGCTGATTGGTCGCTGGCTATTGAAGAACATTACAAATGCCCGATGGATATAGAATGGGCCAAAGATGGAAACAGTGGTAGGCTTTTTATTTTGCAGGCTCGTCCCGAAACTGTACATTCAAGAAAGGATCCGCAATTGATGAATGAATACCTACTCAAAGAAAAGGGTAAGGTGCTCGTTCAGGGAAGTGCGGTTGGTTCAAAAATTTCTTCGGGCATTGCGCGCATTATTCATTCCCCGACTGAAGCTGACCGGTTACAGAAAGGCGAAGTTTTAGTAACAGATATTACAAATCCCGATTGGGATCCTATTCTTAAAAAAGCATCAGCCATTATCACTAACAAAGGTGGACGAACCAGTCATGCTGCCATCGTGGCTCGCGAAGTGGGCGCTAATGCAGTGGTCGGAGCAATAGATGCCACCACAATAATTAAAGATGGTCAACCGGTTACCGTTTCGTGCGCACAAGGCAAAAACGGAATTGTTTATGAAGGATTGTTGAAGTGGGAAGAAAAGCAAATCAATTTCCACAATATCAAAATGCCCGAAACTTCACCGATGCTTATTCTCGGTGACCCGGATAAGGCTTTCAAATATTCTTTTTATCCGAACTGCGGCATCGGTTTAATGCGTTTGGAGTTTATCATCAATAATGCTATTCGTATTCATCCTATGGCACTGATGAAATTCGAAACTCTGAAAGATGAAAAAGTAAAAAAGGAAATTGAATCCATCACTTATCAATACCCAAATAAGGAAGAATATTTTATTGATAAGCTTTCACAGGCAGTGGCCACTATTGCATCTGCATTTTATCCGAAAGATGTAATTGTTCGCATGAGCGATTTTAAAACAAATGAGTACGCCAACCTGATTAGCGGAAAGGATTTTGAACCAAAGGAAGAAAACCCAATGATTGGTTTCCGAGGGGCATCGCGCTACTATAATGAACGTTACCGTGAAGGCTTCCGGTTGGAGTGTGCGGCTATGATAAAAGTGCGCGAAGAAATGGGGCTTACCAATGTAAAATTGATGATTCCGTTTTGCAGAACTGTTGAAGAAGGTAAAAAAGTTGTTGCGTTGATGAGCGAGTATGGTTTGAAGCGTGGTGAAAACAATTTAGAAATTTATGTGATGGCTGAAATTCCGAGCAACGTAATTCTTGCAAAAGAATTTGCCGAAGTGTTCGATGGTTTCTCTATTGGCTCAAACGACCTTACACAACTCACACTTGGTCTTGATAGAGATTCCGCCATCATCAGCGATTTGTTTGATGAAAATAATGAAGCGGTAAGAACAATGATTGCTAATGTGATTCGCGATGCGCATGAAGCTGGTTCAAAAATTGGTTTGTGTGGTCAGGCACCTAGCGACTTTCCGGAGTTTGCAAAGTTTCTGGTGGAGCATGGTATTGACAGCATTTCATACAACCCGGATGCTCTATTGAAGGGGATAGAAAATATGGTAAAAGCTGAAGAGCATTACCATCCCGAGAAGGAAACAATTGAATGGCACAAAATTTAAAGCATGGAAAAAATATTCAAAGACAAAGTGGCAATCGTAACCGGTGGAGTTTCCGGCATAGGTCGTGCAACGGTAGTGGAGTTTGCACAAGGAGGGGCGAAAGTGGTTGTAGTTGATATGCGCGATGGAAAAAAATTAGTAGCGGAGATTAAGAAAGCCGGTGGAGAAGCAATGTATATTAAATGCGATGTATCGAAGGAGGCTGATGTAAAAGTAATGATACGAAAGACTGTTGCTACTTATGGCAGGCTCGATTATGCGGTGAATAATGCCGGCACAGAGGGCGCTCAAGGTTCAACCCAAGAGCTTACAGAAGAAATTTGGCAAAAAACGATCGACATCAACTTGAAAGGAGTTTGGCTTTGCATGAAATATGAAATTCCGCAAATGCTTAAGCAGGGTAAAGGTGCCATTGTAAATACAGCATCAATAGCAGGAGTGATTGCGTTTCAAAATTCTGCTGCATATGTGGCATCTAAGCATGGTGTTATCGGATTAACCAAAGCGGCTGCATTGGAGAATGCACAAACAGGAATTCGGGTGAATGCAGTTTGCCCCGGTTTGATGAGAACTCCTATGCTTGAACGCGCATTTGTAGGAAATCCGCAAATGGAGGAGGCATATAAGGCCGCTGTTCCAATGAAACGATTGGGTAGACCTGAAGAAATTGCAGATTCAATTATTCACTTGTGTTCTGATTCATCTACGTTCATAACCGGTCATGCATTGGTTATAGATGGGGGCTGGGTAGCACAATAATTTTATAACCAAATAAATTTCAAATTATGAAAAATCATTTCGATAGAAAAGTAGGAGTTTGGCTCGACCACTCACAGGCGCATTTTATTGACTTCAGCAAAGGACCGGCTTCTGTTGAAACCGCTTATTCCGACAAAGAATCACAGTTGCGTTTTAAAGGTGAAATAGGAAGCGGATCGCAGTTGGGAAATAATCGTTCTACCAATTCTGAGCATCACACACACAACCGTGAACAGGAGTTCATGCACGAGTATTACAACATGCTTAGTGATCGGTTGAAAAATTATGATGAAATTTTCTTATTTGGCTCAACTACTGCTAAAGACGAACTTTACAATAAGCTGAAGTCAGATAAACAGTTTGTCGAAAAAATCATCAACGTAAAATCGGCAGACCGGTTGACCGAAAATCAAATGATAGCTGAAGCGAAGAAGTTTTTTAATCTGTAGAACGGGATTAAGGCTTATCTGCTAAAATATGCGTGTGCTTCATTCCTTCATCGGTATCAGTTTTTACGGCATTCGGATCAAGCAAAATTCCGTGCTCAGCAGCCAAAGCATGGGTGAACTCAGCACCGAAAAAAATTATCTGCGAAGAATAGAAAACCCAGATGAGTAGTAATACCATTGAGCCTGCTGCTCCGTAATTACTGTCGATATTGAAATTGGTGATATAGATGCCCATCAGATATTTTCCGAGCATAAACAAAACCGCAGTAAACAGCGCACCGGGCCACACACTCCGCCATAACGGCTTTGCATCTGACATGTATTTAAAAAGCATAGCAAACAAAAGAGTTGTAAAGCCATAGGAGATAAGAAACTCAGAGATGTGCAGGATAAGCAGAGAGGTATGCGGTAAATGATTATTCAGGTAGGTTGAGAATATAGCTAACGCGGTATGTACAGTAAACGAAACCAGTAAAAGGAAAGATAGACTTACGATCATAGCCAGTGAAAACAACCGGTGCATAAAAAACCGGATAATCGGTTCCTTCACATTTCCTTTTATGTCCCAGATAAGATTGAGTGAAGTATGAATCTGGCTGAAAACGCTGGTAGCTCCAATCAACAATAAAACCAATGCAATAATCGTAGCGACCATGTTATTATCGGGCAGATAAGTTACTTTGATGATGCCTTCTAATTCTGCTGCGCCTTTGGCTCCCAGAAAACTTTCCAATTGTGTTTTTATCTCCCCTTGAACAATTTCCGGTCCAAGTATAGAACCTGTAATAGAGAGGACAATTATTATAATCGGTATCAGCGAAAAGCCCGTGTAATAAGACAAGGCAGCGCCAAGGGTGAGCGTATCATGTTTCTTAAATAAA
>CAIYOV010000317.1 GCA_903927935.1 uncultured Bacteroidota bacterium
TTGATGGTTCGTTCCACGCGGTTGACTCTGATGCTTTATCTTTTGAGTTGTGTGCAAAGCTTGCTTTCAGAACAGCAGCGAAAATGTGTAAGCCGGTATTGCTTGAGCCAATTATGAAAGTAGAAGTTATTACTCCCGATGAAAACACCGGTGATGTAGTAGGTGATTTGAACCGCAGAAGAGGTTTGTTGGAAGGTATGGAAGCGAAAGTGAACGCTCAGATTGTAAGAGCAAAAGTTCCATTGAGCGAAATGTTCGGATACGTTACTCAATTGAGAACACTTACATCAGGTCGTGCAACTTCTACCATGGAGTTCCACAGTTTTCAACCTGCACCGGAGAACGTTGCGAACACCGTAATAGCTAAAAACTCAGGTAAACAAAGAAGCAGCGCGGTTGAGCAATAATTAAAATCAGAAACAGAAATCTTAAACCCTAAATATTAAACGTTCTTTTTATGAGCCAAAGAATCAGAATTAAATTGAAGAGTTACGATCACAACCTCGTTGACAAGAGTGCCGAGAAGATTGTAAAGACTGTGAAGAACACAGGTGCTGTAGTAAGCGGACCGGTTCCACTTCCAACACACAGAAAAGTATTTACGGTTCTCCGTTCACCGCACGTGAATGCCAACTCTAAAGAGCAGTTCCAACTTTGCACTTACAAGCGCTTGCTGGATATCTATTCTTCTACTTCTAAAACAGTAGATGCATTGATGAAGCTTGAGCTTCCGAGCGGTGTGGAAGTAGAAATAAAGGCGTAAGTATCGCCCCTAAATCCCCTAAAGGGGGATTGAAACAAAAAAGTATTTATTCATTATGAGCCGCGACTAAAAGGGCTCCTCTAAAACCAAATAGTATGAAAGGAATTATCGGAAAGAAAGTAGGAATGACAAGTGTGTTTGTTAACGGCAAACAGACCGCTGTAACCGTTATTGAAGCAGGCCCATGTGTTGTTACTCAAATCAAAACTAAAGAAAGTGATGGCTACTCTGCCATTCAGTTAGCTTTTGATGACAAGAAAGAAAAACAAACACCTAAGCCGCTTATCGGTCACTTTAAGAAAGCGGGAACAACCCCTAAAAGAAAGGTAGTTGAGTTTCGTGATTATGATTTTGAAAAGGTGGTGGGCGATACTGTTCTTGCAACTACCTATGAAGAAGGTGATTTAGTAAATGTGATTGGAACTTCGAAAGGAAAGGGTTTTCAGGGTGTTGTAAAACGCCACGGATTCAGTGGAGTGGGAATGGGCACACACGGTCAGCATGATCGTTTGCGCGCACCGGGTTCATTGGGTGCATCGTCTGATCCTGCACACGTATTTAAAGGAATTAGAATGGCCGGAAGAATGGGTGGCAACCGCGTTGAAACACTGAACCTGCAAGTGGTGAAGGTTTTGGCTGATCAGAACTTAGTTCTTATTAAAGGTTCGGTGCCGGGAGCTATTGGCTCTTATGTAATTATTGAAGGGTAGTTCTTCGAGGCGGGTCAGACTTACGTCAGACCCGGTGAGAGGATCCCGATAAAGGAAAGTGAAAAGTCCCCCGGTAATTCGGGGGATTTTTCATTTAAACCCAACAAGATAGTAGGCGAGGGAGAAGCGACAGTAGCAGTTGCAGTAGCAGTTGGCAAGAAATGCAGATACAAAAGGCGCGAAATAGTTCGCGCCTTTTTGCTTTACCTCATCCGCCTCACTTTGTTCGGCACCTTCTCCATTGCATGGAGAAGGGATGGAATTAAAACCAGTCTTTATATTTTTTGAAGCTGGATATCTACACGCTTAACGGTGCCGGTTTGAACAGTAACGGTGGCGTTGAAGTTGTTGTAGCCCGCCTTTATAGCAGCGATAGCGTAGTCACCGGCAGCGAGCTGGAGTTTAAGTGCGCGACCGTTGGAGTCGGTGGTGACGTTTATGCCTTCTTTTAAAGCTATGAGAACACCTTCAACATCGAGACCGGTGAGAGCATCGGTAACGTGGAAGCGCATACCGGCAACGCCTGCACCGCGAACGAGTTGGAGTTGTTGTTCGAGAACGAATTGTGCACGTTCGGATTCGTCATCGGGACCGGTGAAGATGGCTTGTGCATCGGCATTAACGGAGATGAGGATTTTGTAGATGGCGTTATTGGCATCTATTTTATCTTCTGTGCCGAGTTCGGCACCGGCTTCGGAACCAAGGAAGTCGGTGTGAAGGGTTTTGAAATTGATTTTGAGGGTCTCGAAGTCGCCCTTAAATGTGGCGGGCATGTTGTTGCCGCTATCGAGTAGTTGAGTTTCGTTATCGACAATGAATGCGAAACCACGAGTGAGGAGCTGGTCGGTGGAGTCGAAGTCGCCATTGGCGGTTGCGGCATAGTAGGAGCCACCGGCAGCATCTATTTTAATTTCCCAGAGGTCTTCGGCAAAGACTTCGACAATGTAGCGCTTGAGGGCATTGAATTTATCGATGGCTATCTGCACCATTTTATCGAGTTCGATGTGTTTGGTCTGGTGGTCCTGATTGCGCTGTTCTTCATCGGCAATATCTTCGGCAGCATCTACCTGGACGAGGCGGTCGGTGACCCAGAGGGCGGTGTATTTGCCCTTGAAGGCAGTGAAACGTGGAAGTAAAAAAGTAACAGCAGCGAGGACAAAGCGGGCGATGGTGTAAAGCTCGGATTGTTTGAAATGATACTTAGTCGTTTTCATAGCTTTTTTATTTTTTAGGTTATAAAAAAGTTGAAGTATTACATGCTGCTGTTTTATTTTGAAAACGCAACCACAGGAAAAGATATTGCGTTATGCAGAAAAAAAATTTTGTGAAAAAGATTTAAAGGGAAAGAGCTGTGAATAATAAATGAGGGTTATATAAACATAAAAGCAGAGGAGTGAAATACGATGGATGAGTTGTGAAATGTTGGAGAGGAGTTGTGAAATAGCGCAGATGAAGCGTGAAATGTTAAAGGGGAGCCGTGAAATGTCACAGATGAGCCGTGAAATACGGCAGATGAGGAGTGAAATGTTAAAGAAGAGAAGTGAAATACGATGGATGAGACCTGAAATGTGATGGATGAGAAGTGAAATATGATGGGGGAGAAGTGAAATGTTAAGGTTGAGGTGTGAAACACGATCGATGAGAAGGGAAATATTAAAGCGGAGGAGTGAAATGTGGCAGATGAGGAGGAGCTAACAGAGGAAAGTGATGATTATACACAATTTGATGGGAGAATAAGGAGAAATGATATTGTTCTTTTGCCTTGATGCAAAAGAACCAAAAAATCAAGGCTGTGAGGATTTGAGCTAAAATTTATTCCGTTACGCTAAACTAAAAGAACTCGCGCGGCATAGTTTGACATAAACAGGAATGGGCGGTTGGCGCTCAAACAGCTTTTAGTTTTTAACGCTTCACTGCATAAATTTTTTAACGCTCAAATCCTCAAGGCCGGAGGGAAAGTAAAACCGCAGGGTTCCGAGGCGGAGACTATACGGGGAACAACGACAAAAATTACGATAAATGACTAAACTCATTTTTGTTATTTAACAAACTAATGATTTTTGTGGTAAGTAAATATTCTGCCAATGGGTATTGCCTGCCATCGCCCCTTCTTCTCTACTAGCCGTATTAATTTGTTGTTTAATTTTTTTGTGCTGTTTTTGCTTTTTGGGCTTACGACCAATGCACAGCAAAAAACCAGGTTAAGAGCCAATGCCATTAACGATAACAAATTAAAGCAGCTACGCGACAGAGGCGTTCAAATAAAAAACATAAAGTACGACACCTATAAAACTACCGAGGGAGAGGGTGTAATAAGCTGCATGCCGGGTATTACCTACAAATACAAAGTAACTGCTAATAGTTACACAGGGGGCGGTGCCGCGATGATGGATTATCTGGATGATGCCAGATTTAGTTTATCGTATACTAACAACACCCGATACTTCTATAATTTTAAACTTTATACGAAACCGTTAAACGGCCATTTCGATACCTTAGGAATGACTGATATTACCCCGAGCAAAGGCGATAAGCCGGGAGGTGGACTAAGTGCTTCAAATTATGGCATTACGCTATCGGCAAACGAAAAAATGGTTACCCTAAAAATATGCGGATATATAGAAGTAAAAGAATGGGTAACACCGGCAGATGGAATAGCCAATTTTAAAACAATAAATAAGCAGCCGTGTAATTCGACCATAACTATTAAACTGCCGCCTGCCTTAAAGGAATGGGAAATTGAGGAAGGAACGCCCGAAAAGCCAACTGAAGAAGCGAAGTTGAAATTGCCAAAAAGCACAACAGAAGAAGAAGAGAAAGAACTGCCGAATAAGAATAAGGAAAGTAAAGATAACGGCAACCCCTGGAATGGCAGACCGACCACTGCAAGCAAAACTGCTGTTGCCGACAATAACGACCCATTCAACGGCAAACCTAAAGGTGAAGTTGCAGAACAGAATAACCCGGACGATAAATGGAATGGTTTTTCGGAAGAAGACATAAAAGTAAACTATAAAGCAAAACAATCAGATAACCGGCCAAACCTGTACGGATATGTTAATGAAAGAGGCGGAACTGCAATTGATTACATGTTTGTTAAGGCTTATGATTTTAAAGAAAACATGGGCAAAGTAAGGTTAGATAACGGGTATGGTTTTGTTAATAAAAACGGCAAAGTAATTACAAAGGAAGGATTTGAAGATGCCAGAGATTTTGCGAATGGAATGGCAGCTGTTATGCTAAAAAACAAATGGGGGTTTATAAATAAAACAGGTCAGCTTGTAGTGCCCTGCATTTATGACAGGGCAGAAAATTTCAATTCTTCAGTGGCAAAAGTTGTTCAGTTCGAAAACAAATTGGAGTCGCGGCTTTCTAATGGTTGCAGTGCTGATGAATATATTTTACTCAAGAGCATTTTACTTATAAATAAAACCAATAGCGTAATTCAAAGAGATAAAAGATACGAAATACGAAGGTATATAATAGGTATTGGTCCTATCATTCTTTCCAGCGAACCGTTAAATATGACTGCCGAAGAAAGAAGCGCTCGGGAGATAGAAGCAGAAAGACAAAAAGAGATAGAGCGAAACAGAGTGAAAAGATGTAATGAGGAGGAGCGAATTGCTATGGCAAATTTAAAAAGCCAAGCTGCCGCAGCCGGATATAAGGAAGAGGAAAGTAACAACCATAAGTAAATAGTTTTTATTATGAAATATAAGTTGATCTATCTAACATTTATAGTTCTGAGTATTGGCGCGCAAACTTATGCTCAGTCTAACCAGGACAAAGCATTGGGGGCTTATTACAAAGCACAGGAGCAGTTTGATGCCGGGGACTATCAGGCTTGCATTAATAAACTGAATGAGTCGGTTCAACTGTTAGGCACGAATAAGCCCAATATTGAATATTATATGGCGAAGGCATATAATGGTTTAGAGAATTACAAACAGGTAAAAATTGAACTACAGAAATATTTTGCATTAAACCCTAAAGCGGACGATTGGTATAAAGAAATGCTTGCACTATCGGATGAAGTGGATGCAAAAATAAAAGCACAGCAGGAAAAAGAACTTCAAATTAAAAAGCAAAAGGAAGAAGCAGAAAACAGAATTAAGCAGGATAATGAAGCATGGCAGGAAGCTTTTTCAATTAAGACGGCTTTGGCATATGAACTTTACTTAGCACGGTTCCCTTCGGGTATTAATTCGAAAACGGCAACAGCTTTTCTGGAAGATATTTACTGGTTAAAAGCACAAGAAGAAAACACGCTTGCCGCATATGATAATTTCCTCAACAAGTTTCCACAGAGCTATTATAGATCCAGAGTGGCAGAGAAAAAGGAACCGTTGCTACTAGAGGAAAGAATGCGTAATAACCCCGATTATTATTTTGACCTTGAGTTGGAAAAAGAAAAGGAAGGGAAAGCTGACCCCTATTTAATTTGGAAATTGCTGGGCTATGGAGTAAGCTATCCTTGTAAGTCAATTAATGTGCACGTTGTTGATATTGGAGAGTATAGAAAGGACTATATTATAAGTGCAATGGCTATAGGTGCGAGACTAAATAGCACTACTGAGGCAAAAAAGTATTTAGCACTTCTGTTTGAAAAGGGTAACCGTAATTGTGTTGGAAATTACCAATACTCAAACGAATTCAGAAAACTAGATTGTATGTTTCGAGAAACAATTATGCTTTATGTTTCAAAGTTTAAAGAAGATGAAGCAGGATTATTAGAAATTGTTAAACTCGTTATTGCAGCATCTGGACATACTACTTTTTATGATAGTGGCTTACTTCTATCGCAGTTAACTAAAGATCATTCTTTAAGTAAAAAAAATGCTCCCGGTATTATTGACAACACTGCTATTATTGAATTTCTACTTCAAAAAGGATCTGACCCTAAAGAAAAAGAGAACTGTAATAATACACGAACGGGAGAAAGTGAAGGATGGGAATCTGCCTATAAATTGGCAAAAGAGGGCAACAAATACGACCTGATAACTTTGTTTGATAAGTACAACAGATAAGCACAAGCATGTTACAATAGTTAGATAATTAAAGCCATGAGCAACAATATTAGCCTACCACCAGATTTAGAAGCTGCTCTTGCCGGGGAAGCCACCGACTTTGTGATAAATACAAAGCGTGCCGAGCCGCTTAAGAAATGTATTACTTTAATAGTTGCGGGTGCTGCCTGGCTTGGGTTTACTGCTGTTTTCTTTTTCGCTATGCTTTACCCTTTATTTTTGGGTAAAGAGGTTTACTTTATTACGGGTCAGGGGCCTGCTGTAGCGGGGCCCGGTAATTTGGGACCCATAGTTATACCAGCATTGTGTGCAGGTATATTGGTTTTAATTGGCGCAGGCATATTTGTTTATGGTATTTACTGTTTGCTTAAAGCGGGACCGAGCTTTGCAGCCACCCCTAAGAGGTTTATTATATACAGCGATGGAAACATCAGGTCGTTAGACTGGAGCCTCTTTTCGGGAGATATTGAATTAACGGGGGATGCTAAAAAGGGGAGTTTGTTTCTCGGCCTCAAAAAAAACAGCGTTGTAAACCGAGGGCTCGGTGCATATAAATATTTTCCGACAACGGTGGTGATTAGCGATATTCCCAATGTTTTTGAAATAGAAAAAATATGCAGGGAAAGAATGAAAAGATAATGTCTGTTTTTGTTTAATTACCACCTCTGCCTTCGGCATCTCCTCTTAAAACAGGAGGAGAATTAAATACATCCACCTCCGGCACTTTGTGCCACCTCCGCCAGTGGAG
This sequence comes from uncultured Bacteroidota bacterium, assembly GCA_903927935.1. Lineage (GTDB taxonomy): Bacteria > Bacteroidota > Bacteroidia > Chitinophagales > LD1 > Bog-950. Next base: position 7,249 of record CAIYOV010000317.1, read on the forward strand.
GAGAAAAGGCAAATACAAGATGCTTCGACTGCGCTTAGCATGACAGATTAAGATGTTGGCTGTTTGCGTTAGGGGTAGTAGCGGAAATCCTTTTTTGCTTTTTGAGAGAAAAACCACCCAACCTTAAAGGGCACCCCTACTTGAAAGTAAGGAGGGGAATATTAAAGGCAAGCAAAAAAGATTGCAACGGATAACCCGACCCGCTGCTTTGAGCGGGAAACGCCATCCATCTTTATTTATAGTTTGTTTTGAAAATTGGTCTATGTATTTATATTTGCGTCCCTTTTGAGAAAAGGGGTAAGGGGCTATGGCCGTAAGTGTAGAGTAGAAAGCCTTTTGGAAAAAGAGTATAGGGGCATAGTGCAATGGTAGCATACGGGTCTCCAAAACCCTTGATGTCAGTTCGAATCTGGCTGCCCCTGCAAAGGAAGTGATAAGTTATAAGTAGTAAAACAGAAAACGACAATGGAAAAAATTACAACATACTTTCAGGAAGCTTATGAGGAGCTGATGCATAAAGTTACCTGGCCAACGTGGAGCGAATTGCAGGACAGTGCAGTGGTGGTTTTGATTACCTCACTTATTATTTCGCTTATCGTGTTGGGTATTGACATTACGTTTAAGGAGGGAACACAGCAGCTTTATAAACTTATTATAGGATAAGCCATGGCAGAAGGAAAAAAATGGTATGTGACGCGCGTTATCAGCGGGCAGGAGAAGAAGATTCGCGAGCATATTCTGATGGAGGTGAAACGTGCGAAGTGGGAAGCTATTGTAACTAATATTTTAGTGCCTACCGAGAAGATTTATACTATAAAGGCAGGTAAGAAAACGATTAAGGATAAAACGCTTTTCCCCGGTTACATATACATTGAAGTTGAGGACAAGAAGATGACTCAGGAAATGTGGAGTACGGTTCGTCAGGTGCATGGGGTGTTAGGTTTTTTAGGAACATTGTCGCGTGCTGAAGAAATTAAAGTGTTGGGCAAGGCAGATGAAATGCTGGATGCCGGTGAAACAATGGCAGAACCTTTTATCATTAATGAAGAGGTGAAGATTGTAGACGGAGCTTTCAATGACTTTTTAGGAACTATTGAAGAGATAAACAATGAGAAGAAGAAATTGAAAGTAGTGGTGAAAATTTTCGGACGCAAAACACCGGTGGAAGTAAGTTTTATGCAGGTTGAAAAAATTGCTTAAACCTCTAAA
>CAIYOV010000318.1 GCA_903927935.1 uncultured Bacteroidota bacterium
ACCTCATCCGCCCTGCGGGCACCTTCTCCATGAAAAATGGAGAAGGGAAAGGGAAAGAGACTTTGTTTTTTGCATTACAATGCTGACAGCACGTTAGTAATTTATTTGTGCATAAAAATGGCAAAGCATATTTTCACGCTAACATGAAATTAAGCTTTGATGTTAATAAGGCAGATAAATACAAAAGCAACTCACAAATTGCCAGGATACTTACAGAAAATTGGGTTTCTGAAAATAGCTATTGCCCTAATTGCGGAGAAGATTATCTTAGTAAATATGACGATAATAAACCCGTTGCTGATTTTCACTGTAGCAGTTGCAAAGAAGATTATGAATTAAAGAGTAAGTCCGGTTTATTAGGAAATAAAATTGTTGATGGTGCACATAAGACTATGATTCAAAGAATCACATCAGACATTAATCCTAATTTTTTCTTTCTTACCTATAGTTCTTCCACTTGGACTGTAAAGAATTTTTTAATTATCCCCAAACACTTTTTTACACCTGATATTATTGAAGAAAGAAAACCTCTAAGTATTACTGCAAGGAGGGCCGGCTGGATTGGATGTAATATTGACTTAACCAGAATTCCTTCGTTAGGGCGAATATTTCTGGTTAAGGAATCTAAACCTTTAAAAAAGGAAGATGTTTTATCAAAATGGAATGATACGCTTTTTATAAAGGGTTCATCAACCGAAGCAAAGGGATGGACACTTGATATATTGAATTGTATTGATAAAATACCCAATCGAGAATTTAGTTTGTCCGATATTTATAGGTTTGAAGATGAATTGCAGAAGAAGCATCCGAATAATAGTTTTATACAGCCCAAAATAAGACAGCAATTACAAATTTTAAGGGATAAGGGTATTTTAAAATTTGTTTCGAAAGGGAAATATATGAAGATTGCAAAATGAAAAAATACATTTTCATAACTAAAGAAGGTGAGACGCTAGCTCCAAATACCAATATTGAGATTTGCAACATGCAAGTAATTGGCATTGTTGAAAATGCTATTGACGAAGATGATGCACTTAAAACTCTATTAAAAGATAATCCTTGGATATGGGATGCTGGCTTTAATGTCGCTGAATTCGTTATATATGAAATAAAATAAGTGTAATATTCCCATAGGGAATTAATATTGGTAGAAAAGGGATTTCCTAAGTTTTATCATCCCGTAGGGATGAAACAAATTGAGTATAAATCATTTTTTATGGCAAATACCTATACACAGATTCATCTTCAATTTATTTTCGCAGTTAAGTATCGGGAAACTGTTATTCATTCCACTTGGAAAGATGACCTCTATAAATACATTACAGGGATTGTTCAAAATCATAAACACAAAATGCTTTCAATAAATGGCATGCCTGACCATGTTCATATTTTGATTGGAATGCGACCTACTCAATCTGTATCTGATTTAATGCAGGATATAAAAGGGAGTTCATCCAAATGGATAAATGAAAACCATTTTTTGAAAAGAAAATTTGAATGGCAGGAAGGATATGGTGCATTCTCCTACAGTGTTTCGCATGTTCCTGCCGTGATTACTTATATTAAAAATCAAAAAGAGCATCACCGGAAGAAGAGCTTTACAGAAGAATATGTTGAGTTCTTACAAAAATTTAATGTGGAGTATGATGAAAGATATATTCTAAAAGAACCCGTATAAATAATTTCGTAATTAAGGTTGCGTCCCGATGGGACGCAGGTAGGTCAATAAGATTAGTTGCTACCGGTATTTTGTTCCTAACGGAACAAAGGGAAATTTTTCTACATTATTTCAGTTGAAGGTACTTGCCTTCGATTCCGCTATTTTTCAAAGCAATAGCATTGTTTTTACCATAAGCAATAAAAACACTGGGTGCCCCTGGAGTTCCGCCTTGTTCACCTGATACATGGTAAAATCTGATTCTTCCTTTTACAAATAATAATGCATCAGCTTTATCCCAAACATTTTCAAAAAAGCACTTTGTTTCAGTCCTTGCAAAAATCAAAGCGATTCCATTACCATGTTTTTGTAGTTTATCTAACCATTTATGCATGTCTTTTCCATAAGGAGGATTCATATATATTCTCCCAAACCATTCTCTTGTTAAACCATTACTCTCAATGGTGTAATTCACCGGTGCGTGAACAAAGGGTGGATTAACAGGGCTACATGGGTCTAAATCAAACTCACCTAGTTTTTTTACCAGTTCGGGAGGTGTCAGCCACTCTACAGTTGTTGACTTCGATTTTTCAAAAGATGTATCCATAAAAATGATTTGTCGCAAAGGATCGAAAAAAAAAATCAAATATCCACATACAATAAGTATCAATTAAAAAATGGGAATAGCCTGGTTGTAAAAAGCAGTACAACCGGTATTGCAACTAATCTTCTTAACAGAAGATTTTTAGGAATGGATATTGAAAAGGAGTTTTTGGAATTAAGTAAATGCCGTAAAGAGGAAATAACAGACCCGAAAATTTTCAAACTATATCAATCAAAAATCAGAGGGTTTAATACTAAAGGCAACTTCAATTAACTTTGGCAGAGGAGCCCAAAACTGATTACGGAATGGATTTATCATTTGGCTGTTTGCGTTAGCGATAGGAACGGAAAGCCCGCAGCCCGCTTTGGGGCGAGGACTTGCAGTGTATAGCGCGACCGCCTGCTTTGAGGCGGTAACGCCATGATGAAAATTCCTCATATTCGCGCGGCAGTGAATAAACTTCTACTAAGCACATACGATTTTTTTCAGCAACGTAAAACGTTTTTCTATGCGCTTACGGTTTCGCTGTTTGTGTTGCTGGGTGCGCTTGCCAGCCGTATTAAAGTAGAAGAGGACGTAAGCCGCCTGCTGCCCAACGGTGAGCAGACCAAACAGATTACCGACATTTTTAAAAGCTCGAACTTTGCCGATAAGGTAGTGGTGAAGCTGATACAGCGCAAAGAAGGCGAACCGGAACTGCTGATGAGTTATGCCGACTCGCTCAACAGTCTGCTGCTTGCTAACTATGCTAAACAGATTGCCTCCATTAAGCTGACCGTAAGCGAAGAAACCACGCTCGATATTTACAACACGGTGCACAACAACCTGCCGGTGTATCTGGAAGAAGCGGATTACAAAACCATCGACACGCTTATTTCGGCAGAGCGATTGCCGCAAACTTTGCAGAGCGATTACAACCTTATTACCTCGGCACAGGGCATGGTGCTCAAGCGCCTGATTGCCGATGACCCGGTGGGTATTTCGAACCTGGCGCTGCGCAAGCTGCAGGCTTTGCAGATAGATGAGAACTACGAACTGTATGACGGTTACATTATGGGCAAAGACCATAAGAGCCTGTATATGTTTATCACGCTCAACAATGCTTCGGGCGAAACCGGTAAGAACGAAAAACTGTTTGAGGGCTTTGATAAAACCATCGCCTCGCTCGGTGCTTCGAAAGAGGGAATTGAAATTCTCTACTACGGAAACTCGGTAGTGGCCGCGGGCAATGCGCACCAGTTAAAGCAGGATTCTATCCTCACGCTCAGCATTACGCTGGTGGCTATCCTGCTGTTCATCTGGTTTTTCTTCCGCAGAAAGCGCGTGCCGCTGATTATGATGTTACCGGTGGTGTTTGGCGGTTTGTTCTCGCTGGCTTTTATGGCCATTAGTCGCGGAACCATCTCGAGCATTGCACTCGGTGCCGGTTCTATTGTGCTGGGTATTGCGGTGAATTACTCGCTGCATTTTTTCAGTCATTACAAGCATTGCGGCTCGGTGAAACAAACCATCACCGATTTGCTTTCGCCCATGACCATCGGAAGTTTTACTACGGTGGGTTCGTTCTTTTCGCTGATGTTGCTGCAGTCGCAAATACTGAACGACTTTGGATTGTTTGCCGGTTTAAGTTTAACCGGTGCCACCATTTTTGCGCTGGTGTTTCTGCCGCATTTTGTGCCGGAGCCTAAGCAACCCTCTAACTCCCTAAAGGGAGAACCGCTCAGCGAAAATACAAGCCCGGCTGTTTCCGGGATGACTTACCCCTTTAGGGGCAGGGGTCTGCACGGCAATGACGTTTCGTTTTTAGAGAAACACGGAGGCGTTCTCTTCCTGGTAATTATTGCATTGACGTTCTTCTTTTTTCATTACGCCACCCGCGTTGGTTTTGAAAGCGATTTGAACAAAGTCAATTTCATGAACGATGAAACACGCAAAGCGCAGAAAGAAATTGATGTTACGCAGGATGATACTTCGAAGCTGGTGTTTATTGCCGCCAATGGAAGAACACAGGAAGAGATGTTGCAGAACAACGAAGTGTTGCTGCAACAGTTAGAAGCTGCCAAACAAAAAGGATGGGTGCAGAAGTATTCTTCGTTCAGCCGCTTTATTCCTTCGCAGTCGTTGCAGGAAGAAAAAATAAAACGCTGGAACACTTACTGGACGGCAGAGAAGAAACAAAATCTGCTCAACGCCTTAAAGCGGGAAGGTGCTAAGTTTAAGTTTACTGCTACTGCATTTTCGAGTTTCGAAACACTACTGAATAAAGATTACGCACCGGCTACCGGTGAAGACTTTGCTGCTATTAAAGAAGCCTTCGGCAGTGAATATTTAATCAATACTAAAGATAAACTGACCGTCATCAATGCCGTGCGGGTTGATAAAGCACAGCGCAAATTGCTGTATGCTGAATTATCGAAACATCCGAACATGGTAATCCTCGACAAGCAGATTATCACCAACAAGTTTGTAGAAATTATTTACAACGATTTTAATTCCATTCTGCTTTACACTTCGCTCTTGGTCTTCTTCGCTTTGCTCCTCAGCTACGGACGATTAGAACTCACCATCATCACTTTCTTACCGATGATTATCACATGGATTTGGATTCTGGGTATTATGGGTTTGTTCGGTCTGCAGTTCAATCTCATCAACATCATCATCTCCACTTTCATCTTCGGTTTGGGTGATGACTTCAGCATTTTTATCACGGACGGACTGACGGAGAAATACAAGAAAGGAAAGGAAACATTGGCCTCACATAAGGTTTCCATTTTTCTTTCGGCAGTTACTATTCTCATTGGTCTTGGTGCACTCATCTTTGCCAAACATCCTGCACTCAAATCTATTGCGCTTATTTCCATCATCGGTATTTTCTGTGTGGTAGTGATTGGCCAAACCGTGCAGCCGTTTCTTTACAATTTCTTTATTCAAAGCCGCAAGGAGAGAGGCTTGCCGCCATGGACTATTCCAACACTGCTCCTTTTCTGGATTGCTTTTGGCTATTACGTTATTGTTTGTCTGCTGGCGAGTTTGATTGGTTATATCCTCCTCTATCTGGTTCCATATCCCGGAATAAAGAAACGCAAACTCTTCTTTCATCACATTGTTTGCAGCGCGCTCAGAGTACTTACCTATATGATGGTGAACGTAAGCAAACGGCATGTGGGCAGAGAGAATATGGATTTCTCGAAGCCCGCTATCATCATTGCCAACCACGCATCTTTCCTTGATATTCTAGTAACGGTAATGCAGCATCCCAAACTGATTTTGCTGACCAACAAGTGGGTGTATTACTCACCTGTGTTCGGTAAAGTTGTTCAACTGGCCGATTACTATCCGGTGATGGAAGGAGTGGATCCTGCCATTGAAAAGTTTGTTGACATTGTGAAAGACGGTTACTCTATCGTTATCTTTCCCGAAGGCACCCGCTCACCAGATGGTAAGTTGAAACGTTTTCATAAAGGCGCTTTCTACTTAGCCGAGCAACTGAACATTGATATTGTCCCAATGCTCCTGCATGGCACCGGTGACACCATTAAGAAAGGCGACTTTATGGTGATGAATGCTTTTATGACCATGAAGTTTCTTCCGCGCATTTCGCCTACCGATAAACGCTTTGGTGAAGGTTATGCAGAGCGCACGAAATCTATTTCGCGCTACTTTAAAACTGAGTTTGAAAAGCTCAGGGAAGAGAATGAAACACCAAGATATTTCCGTCAGCGGTTGCGAATGAACTACCTGTATAAAGGACCGGAACTTGAATGGCTGGCATTGAAAGAGAGCAGAAGAGAAAAGTTTTATTCCGCATTAAATAATGCACTGCCGAGAGAAGGGAACATCACTGAACTCGGTTGCGGTTATGGTTTCGCCACTTACATGCTGCACTTCACGGGCTGGAAGAGAAACATAACCGGTGTTGATGCAAATGAAGAAAAAATTGATGTGGCGAATAACTGTTATTCGAAAGACGAGCTGGTGAATTTTGTTTGTGCTGATGTAATGAAGTATTCAATTCAGAAGTGTGATGCGTTTATCATCAATCAGAAGAATCTGTCATTGAAAGAAGAAGATTTGAAATTACTCGTAAAGAAGTGCATGGAAAATTTGAATGAAAACGGAACCATCGTTTTAGTTGGCAACGCATCGGTTTTGAAAGAACACACCTCAGAACAAATTTTCGAATCCGTTTATTTACTGAAGAAGCAATAAATGCAAAGCACGGACAATAAGAAATACGATGTGGTCATCATCGGCAGCGGTCTTGGCGGAATGGTGTGCGGCACTATTCTAAGCAAAGAAAGGAAGCGTGTTTGCATTATTGAAAAGAACGAACAGATTGGCGGCAGCCTTCAAACCTTCAGGCGAGAAGGAGTAACCTTCGATACCGGTGTTCATTACATTGGCGGATTGGCGAAAGAAAATTCTCTCTATAAAATCTTCAATTACCTCGGCATCATGCACCGTCTTGAAACGGTGAAGATGGATGAAGAAGGGTATGATGTGGTGCTGTTTAAAGACGATACAGAAGAATATCCTTACGGAATGGGGTACGAAAATTTCAAGCGAGTGATGTTTGCAAAGTTTCCAAAGGATACGGAGGCGATTGAAACTTATTGCAAGGACATGAAACGCATTTGTGATAGCATTCCTCTTTACAATCTTCGCGAAGGAGAACCTGAAGATTTGAGTGCAATGGCAACCGGTGCTAAAGATTATTTCGAAAAACTTACTCCGAACAAAAAACTACAAAACGTTTTGGCCGGAACGAACCTACTGTATGCTGGTACAGAGAAAACTCCCTTATACGTTCACGCTTTAGTCGTGAACAGCTACATTGAAAGTGCTTACAAACTCAAAAACGGAGGCGACCAGATTGCCAAACTGATGGCACGCATCATCAAAGAAAATGGTGGAGAGATTCTTCGCAAGCACCAAGTGCGCAGTATTGATGTAGAAAACGGGACTGCAAAATCTGTGACACTAAGCACAGGAGAAAAGATAGAAGCGGAACTTTTCATCTCCAATATTCATCCGGCTAAAACGTTGGCGATGACAGAGACGGATGCCATTCGCCCCGCTTATCGCAACCGTATTAAGTCACTGGAGAATTCAATCTCGACTTTTGTTTTGTATTTGATTTTAAAGCCGAACACTTTTCCTTTCCGCAATCGCAATTATTATTATTTCGATGAAACGGATGTTTGGAAATGCACCGATTACACAGCGGAAACATGGCCATACATGTATGCCATGTTTGAAGAAGTTCCCGAAAAGCAAGCAGAATTTGCTGAAGCGATTACCGTGATGACTTATATGCGCTTTGATGAAGTGGAGAAATGGAAAGATACTTTTCATACCACGCTTGAAGAGAATAATCGCGATGAAGAATATCAGCACTTCAAACGTCAGAAAGCAGAAAAGCTGCTTGATACAATTGCTTTGAAATTTCCGAATATTCGGGAGAGCATTCAGACATACTATACTTCGTCACCGCTTTCTTACCGCGACTACATGGGCACCGATGACGGCAACATGTATGGCATTGTAAAAGATTATAACGAACCGGTAAAAACGATGATTTCGGTAAAAACAAAAGTGCCTAATCTGTTGTTAACAGGGCAGAATATAAATTTGCACGGTGTGCTGGGTGTAACGGAAAGTGCACTGGTTACTTGTATCGCTGTGTTAGGACAAGAATATTTGCTCAATAAAATATCGGAAGCTAATGCGCAAACTGCTTAAAGCACTTGCTTATATTGTTGGATTAATTCTGTTGCTTCTGTTGTTGGCATATGCGTATATCCAATGGGGATTGGCTCCACACATTCCCGAAGTGGAAGATAAATCAGCTTTGAATTTACAGCGAACGAAAGCCGGTGATAACTTTTACAGAATAGGTAATAACTGGTTACGCAAAAGCGAAAGCGGTTTGTGGGAAGAATATGTAGAAGGCGAACCATTTGAGCGCGGAGTGATTACCGGTAAACTTGAAAAGGAATTACTATATAGTCAGGAAGAAGCTTTTGTCGAACAGATTCATAATCTGGTTCCCGATAATTCTTATCTGCATTTTCTAGGCTGGTTTACCCGCGTTTTCAATCGTCATTTGGATGAGAACTTTCCGGAGGAGAACAAACTGGAGATTTACGGTGAATCGTTTTCGGCCCCGCACGAATTTGATTTCATTAATCCTGCTTATGATAGAATGTTGAACTACCATGCGGCTCACGACATTGGCCATGCTCTGCAAAGTTTGGCACTGGTCGGTTGCACTTCGTTTGCTGCATGGAATGAACGCAGTGCTGATTCATCAATGATTATCGGGCGCAATCTTGATTTCTATTTGGGAGATAAATTTTCCGAAAACAAAATCGTTTATTTCTGCAATCCGAAAAAGGGAAACAAATTTGCGATGATTACCTGGGCGGGTTTCATGGGTTGTGTTTCGGGTATGAATGGAAAGGGAATTACGGTTACTATCAATGCCGCCAAGAGTGATATTCCAAATGCAGCAACCACCCCTATTTCAATTCTAGCCCGCGAAATTCTGCAATACGCCAACAATATTGATGAGGCATTTGCCATTGCCAAGAAGCGAAAAACATTTGTCTGCGAAACGCTGATGATTGGTTCTGCACCTGACCATAAAACTTCACTGATAGAAAAGAGCATCACCAAAACAATTCTCTTTAACAGCGATACGAATTTTATCCTTTGTACCAACCATTATCAAAGCGATAGTTTTAAGACTGACAAAAACAATATTGAGAATATTGCAACCAGTGCTTCGATGTATCGCTTTCATAGGTTGGAAGAGTTGATGAATCGTAATGGGAAATTGGATTATAAAAATGTTGCGGTCATTCTTCGCGACCAGAAAGGGCAAAGCGATAAAAATATTGGAATTGGAAATGAGAAATCGATGAATCAATTGATTTCACATCACGCCATTATTTTTCAACCAGAGAAATTGCGCTTTTGGGTTTCTTCCAATCCATATCAAGAAGGGGAATTTGTATGTTATGATTTGAAAAAAATATTTGAAGAAGCACCGCCCTTAAAAGATAATCATGAATTGAATGAAAGGGCATTAACTATTCCTGCAGATTCATTTCTGCTTTCTAATGACTGGAAAAATTTTCTTCAATGGCGCGAATTGAAACAGCAGATAAAACGCGCTACAAATCAGAAGAAGGAGTTGAATAATGAGAAAATAATTGCAAGCAATTTCGTGCAATACAATCCTGAATTTTGGGAAACCTACCAATTGCTTGCAGAGTATTACAAAGCAAAAAACGATAAGACTTCTGCTGTGAAATATTTTGATTTAGCATTGACGAAAGAAATTAACGATGCCCACGAAGCAGATAAAATGCGAATGGAAATAAAAAGTTTGCAATGATATTGGGAACAGGAACAGACATTATAGAAGTAGAACGTGTGCGTAAAGCGATTGAGAAAGATGCTTTGAAACAAAAAGTGTTTTCAAAGCGCGAAATAGCATATTGCGAGAAGGATAAATCTTGTCAGAGTTTTGCTGCTCGCGGAGCAGCGAAAGAAGCTTTCTTCAAAGCAATTGGCACCGGGTGGAGAGATAAGATGAATATCAACGAAGTGGAAATTCTGAATGATGAACTCGGCAAACCATTTATTGAGTTAAGCGGAGAAACGCTCAGAGTATTTGAACAAAAAG
>CAIYOV010000319.1 GCA_903927935.1 uncultured Bacteroidota bacterium
AACTTTGATCAGGATTTTTGTTGCAGAGGCGTATATGATTCCTACACCTTCTATGGAGAAGACTTTGCTGGTAGGGGATTTTCTTTTTGTATCCAAATTTCATTATGGTGCGCGCGTACCTAATACTCCGTTGGCTCTTCCTTTTGTACATCATACTATTCCGGTGTTTAATTGCAAAAGTTATTTAGAGTGGATTAAACTTCCTTATAAAACGCTGCCTGGTTTTCAAAAAGTGAAACGAAATGATATGGTCGTGTTTAATTTTCCTGCCGGTGATTCGGTGGTTTTGGAAAATCAGGCTCCTTCTTACTATGATATTATTCGCTATACTGCTTATAGTAACCATGTGGACTACACAACAGCACGACAAATGATGTGGAGTGACCTTAATACACATATTGCTGCACGTCCGGTTGATAAGCGCGAGAATTATATAAAGCGTTGTGTTGCGATTGCGGGTGATAAATTAGAGGTGAAAGACGGAGCTCTATTTATTAATGATGCACCAGCTTACTATCCGGAGAATCTTTACACTCCGTATATGATTATTTTTAAAGAAGGTATGATACCATCGCAGGAAAAGATTGACGAGCTTGAAATGGAGAACATCAGCAATCGTTTAGGTGCTTTACCGGGAAACCATTTTGTTGTATTGATGACTAAGCAGCATGTGGATGAATTACGTGCAATGCAGATTACTTCTTCTATAAACCCTTTCTTTTACCGTAAAGGTGAATTACAGGAACCTATTGAAAATATTTTCCCCAACGATACAGCTCGTTACAAATGGAACGTAGATAATTTTGGTCCTGTTACATTGCCTAAAAAAGGATGGGCAATTACCTTGAACGATTCTATTTATAAACAATATGAGCGTGCAATTCATGTATACGAAAACAATACAGTTGAACAGCATGATGGGAAGTTCTTTGTGAACGGAAAAGAATCTTCCACGTACACTTTCAAAATGGATTATTATTGGATGATGGGAGATAACCGTCACAATTCTCAGGATAGTCGCTACTGGGGGTTTGTTCCTGAAGATCATATTGTAGGTAAAGCTTGGTTTATCTGGATGAGTTATGCGAAAGACGCAGAGAATTTCTTTAAAAAAATACGTTGGAACAGATTGTTCTCTTCCATCCACGGAAGATGGGCTCCTGAGGATAAAAAATTTACCGAGTAGTAATAACAAAAAATCCATCTGAATATTCGGATGGATTTTTTGTTTGGGATGCTTATTGCTTATTGTTTCAGCGTAGCAACATATTTTACTACATCATCTAAATCCGAATCACTTAAAATATCTTCTTTAAAGCCAGGCATAGCATTTTTTCCTGTACGGATGGCAACCATCTGCTCTTCCGCACTAAGTTTTGAAAGTGATAAATCTTTTGATCCGCTTTTTCCGCCATTTCCAATTTCTCCATGACATTGTGCGCATTTATTCACATAAAGCAATTTACCTGCAACAAGAGGTTCTGTATTCGCAGGAATTTCAATCTTTTTGCCGGTTTTCGCTTTCTTATTCATTTCAGCTAAACCATAACTCATTACTATCAAGAATACCGCAATAAACGCCAGCACTTTGTTTCCTTTTTTAAAGCCAATTACCGCTAATGGGATAGAAGCAAAAATGCAAATCAGCTTAATGATAATAAGTTTTGAGAAGTATGCACCCTTAAATAACATCCAACCACCGGTTACTAAAAAGCCGGCACTTAAAATCATTTCCGGAACACGGGTTGCCTTTGAATATTTGGCAAGCGAATCGTTCCGGTTCATCAATAACAGAACCAATTTTACAACGTAA
>CAIYOV010000320.1 GCA_903927935.1 uncultured Bacteroidota bacterium
GTGCATTGAGGAGCGTTAGATATAAAACCTGCCACCGGTGTAGCATTAATTACAATAGGCTGAGTAGCTGTCTGTGTGCAGCCATTTCCGAAAACAGTAAACGTAATTGTTTTAGTTCCCGATGAACTGTATTGAATACCGGTTGGGCTTTCAGCCGATGATGCCGGTGGATTTGCTCCCACACCAAAACTCCATGAGTAAGACCAACTTCCCCCGGTACTTCCGGTATTCGTAAAGTCAATAGGAACTGTAGAACACTGCGGTGCATTCGAAGTGAATGTAGCTGTAGGGCTCTGATTAATATTAATAGTAGAAGTTGACGTTGCCGAGCAACCGGTCGTTGTATTTGTAATTACTAGTGTTACCGTTTTAGTTCCTGAGGTAGAGTAAACTATACCTACAGGGTTCTGATCGGTGCTCGTAGCCGGTGTTGCTCCTGCACCAAAATCCCATGCGTAACTTACTCCGGTAGTTGTTCCGGTATTAGTAAAGTTAACATTCAAGCCTGTACATTGTGGTGCTGTAGAAGTAAAGCTGGCTGCTGGTGCATCATCCACTACTATAGTTTGAGTGCTGGTTTTTGTGCAACCACTTTGGCCTGAAACAGTAAATGTTACCGTTTTAGTTCCCGGTGAACCATACAATACTCCTGCAGGATTTTCAGCTGAAGAAATTGCCGGATTTGCTCCTGCTCCAAAATTCCAAATATAAGACCAGGTTCCACCGGTGCTTCCGGTGTTAGTAAAGTCAAATCCAACATTTGAACATTGTGGTGCATTCGTTGTAAACGATGCATACGGTGTCATGTTAATAGTAATAGAATGAGTAGCAGTTGTTGCACAGCCCGATGTGCCATCGGTAGTAGTTAAGGTAACTACTTTAATTCCGGGTATAGCATAAGTAACACCTATTGGGTTTTGGTCACTTGAAGTAACCGGTATCGCATCTACCCCGAAATCCCATGCCCATGTTACTCCGGTTGCTGTTCCTGAATTAGTAAAGTCGACCGACTGCAAGGTACATTGTGGAGCATTCGAAGAGAAAGCAGCCGTAGGTGTTGAATTGATAATAATATTCTGAGTAGCCTGAACTACGCAATAAAATTCGTTGGTAATAGAAAGCGTAACCGTTTTAGTTCCTGATGAACTATAAGTTACAGCGGCAGGATTTTCAGCAATAGCAGTGGTAGGTTGTGCCCCTGCACCAAAATCCCAGAAGAACGAATAATTAACACCGGTGCTTCCGGTATTTGTAAAGTCAACACCGGTATTAGCACAAACCGGTGCAGTAGAAGTAAACGATGTGGTAGGGATCGGGTTGATAGTAATAATGTGCTGGATAGTTGCACTCGTACCACAAGCACCTACAAAAACTGTATGTGTTACAATTTTAGCACCGGTAGAACCGTAAATCACACCTGCAGGATTCTCATCTGTCGATGTTGCCGGTGTTGCCCCTGCACCAAAATTCCAGAAATGAGTAGCACCGCTCCCTGAACTTCCGATGTTATAGAAATTAACTCCCTGACCTAAACAACCGTTATCTCCATTCTGCGGCACAGAAGATGTAAAGTCCGCTCCTACAACACCTACATCAACTGTTTTGGTTGTTGTATTAATACAACCTCCGCTGTTTACAGTTAGCATTACAGATTTGGTTCCTGTAGTCGAATAAGTAACCGAAATAGGTCCAGCTAAAGTTGATGTTGCAGGAATTGCATCAGGACCAAAATCCCATAAATACGAAGTAATAGTTCCTGAGCTTGCATCTGTAAAAGTAATAACGCCCGGAGGGAAGCATGCAGGACCATCATTGGTAAAATCTGCAAAAGGAGTGCCGGTTATGGTAATGGTTTGTGTAACCGTAGTAGAACATGCGGGTCCGCCTATAGTAAGCGTAACTGTTTTAACTCCACCTGTAGAATAAATTATTCCTGTTGGGTTTTCTAAAGTGGAAGTTGAAGGTGTGGCATCCGCACCAAAGTCCCATGAATAAGTATATCCGCTGCCGGTACTTCCTGTATTGGTGAAATTAACCGGACTACTCTGGCACACCGGGGCATTAGAAGTAAATGAAGCAACAGGACGTGTAACAACCACAACGGTAACTTGCGAACCCGGACCGGTACATCCGTTCACAGTTGCAACTACAGTGTATGTAGCAGCTGCCAACAAGGTAACATTCGGTACTACCGGATTCTGTTCGGTAGAAGTAAATCCGATTGGGTCAGTCCATAAATAAGTTGCATCCTGTATAAATGATGCCGTTAAGAATAACGTATCACCCACACAAACAGGGCTATTACTTCCGGCAACTGGTGCAGGGGGTAATGGGGTTACTATAACTAAAGCAGAAGAAACAGGACTCGTGCAACCGGCAACAGTTGCAGTAACACTATAGATTCCCGAATCACCAACAGTTGCATTGTTTATTGAAGGATTTTGCAAAGAAGATATAAATCCATTTGGACCTATCCAACTGTATATTGCACCAGGAACAGAACTTGCAGTTAAATTGATTGTTAATCCTTCGCACACGGGGCTGTTACTTCCGGTGGTTGGGGCTGGTGGTATAGGGTGTACTATTACATTGGTAGTTACAGTTGAACTACCGCAACCATTAATAGTAACATGTAACGAATAAACGCCAGCATCAGCAAGAGTTGTATTTGGAATAGATGGATTCTGTACATTAGAAGTAAATCCATTTGGTCCTGTCCAGCTATAGGTACCATTGGGAACATTACTTGCTGTTAAGTTTAAAGTAGCACCCGTACATAATGGACTATTACTTCCTGCTGTTGGAGCGGATGGAATAGCATTAATTGTTACAATAGTTGTTGCCGGAGAAGAACTTCCGCAACCCGATGCAGAAGTAGAAACAGAATATGTTCCTGATGCTGCTGTTGTCGCATTAAGTATTGAAGGATTTTGTTGGTTAGAAGTAAATCCGTTTGGTCCTGTCCAGCTATAAGTAGCACCGGCAAAAGTGCTGGCCGTAAGTGTTAATGTAGAACCGGCACAAATAGGGCTATTGCTACCCGCAGTTACTGCCGGTACTGGATTAACGACCACATTGGTAGTTGCAGGACTGCTACTGTTACACCCGCTTATGCTTGCTATCACAGAGTATGTTCCCGAAGCTGCAATTGTAGCATTAGGGATGGAAGGGTTTTGTAAAGTTGAGGCAAATCCGTTCGGCCCTGTCCAGCTATAAGTAGCTCCTGAAATTGTAGTTGCTGTTAAATCTAAAGTAGCGCCTGAACATATAGCACTGTTGCTTCCTGCTACCGGTGGTGTTGTTGCATTAACCACTACAGAAACTGTTCCTGGAGATGTACTGGTGCATCCATACGATGTTACCATCACCGAATATGTTCCTGAAGCATTAACATCTGCATTTGGAATAGATGGGTTCTGAAGATTTGAAGTAAATCCATTCGGTCCGGTCCATGTATAAACAGAACTTCCAAAAGTTGTGACTGTAAGGTTTAAGGTAGCTCCTGCACATATTGGACTGTTGCTGGATGCAACAGGACTCGGTATTTTATTTACTAATACAAATGTACTGGCAGGTGCACTGCTGCAACCCGCAACAGTTGCTACTACAGTGTAAGTCCCCGATGCTATATCTAAAGCATTAGGGATAGAAGGATTCTGAACGTTAGAAGTAAATCCGTTCGGACCCGTCCAGCTATAGCTTGCTCCCTGAATGGAAGATGCAGTTAAATTGATTGTTCCTGTTTCACAAACCGGAGTATTGCTGCTAACTGTAACTGTATCCGGAATTGGATTTACAACTACTATTGTTGTACCGGTATTGCTTGTACAACCTGAAATAGTTGCAACAACCGAATATGTTCCCGATGCAGAAACATCAGCATTTGGAATAGAGGGGTTTTGTAAACTAGAGGTAAATCCGTTTGGCCCTGTCCAACTATAAGTCGCACCGGCTATAGTTCCTGCAAATAAATTCAGCGTTGATCCCGAACATACCGGACCATTACTTCCTGCTACTGGCGCTGCAGGAACCGGACTTACAGTAACCGTAGTTGTAGCTGCTGAACTTACACAACCCAAAACAGATATTGTCACAGAATAACTTCCTGATGCAGCACCGGTGGCAATCGGAATAGATGGATTCTGTGAATTAGAAGTAAATCCGTTTGGTCCCGTCCAGTGATAATCTCCAGTCAGCGAACTACTTGTTGCTGTCAAATCTATGGTTCCTCCTGTACAAATGGGACTGTTGCTACTAGCTGTAGGAGTAGCAGGAATTGGATTAACCACGACAAAAGTTGAATCTCTAGGGCTAGGACAATTCAAAACACTGGCATTTACAAAATAAGTTCCTGCGGCAGCAGCTGTTACACTTGGCAAAGTTGGGTTTTGTACAGAAGAAGTAAAACCGTTAGGTCCTGTCCAGCTATAAGAAGCGTTGGCAATAGTGCTTGCAGTTAAATTCAATGTCGCTCCATCACAAACCAGTGTATTGCTGCCGGCAGTAGGTGCATTTGGTATTAGATTGACCGTTACTGTTGAAACCGCTGAACCGGTACCACCGGCTGTTGCTGACACAGAATATGTTGTGGTAACAGATGGGCTCACAGTTATGGAGCTACCTGTTTGGCCGGTTGACCACAAATAACCGGTTGCATTACTTGAAACGGTTAAAACAACAGAATCTCCCTGACATATTGTAGGTGAATTCACTGAAAGAACCACCGGTGCAGCAGTATTCGTGATTTCAAAATTCATATTACATACCTCACCAGAATACCCATCATAATTAATAAGGTAAGTAGCGCCCGGAGTGGGAGTCCAAACAATATTCACATTATTATCTGTTACTGTGTTTGAAGTTGCTACACAGTTAGCTGTGCTTCCACATACTACACCGGCTGTATACACTGAGCATTGCATTCCCTGACTGGTAGCCCCGTCACGACAATTTTCCTGAAACAATTGAAAATAAGCCTGGCCAGTCCAGTTAGCAGGTGTAGTCCAGGTAAACCAGATATTGTTTTGAAGAGTGCCTGAACAAAGAGCTGGTGGTTGGTCGGCAGTAGCACAATAGTTAGTTACATAATAAAGAATGTTAGCTGTTACAGCCATTGCGCTCGAGCAGTTATTGTTGCTGGGCGGAGTACAAGGGACAGTATTAGTAAGGCACAATGTTGTATTAACCGTAGCCGTTGTAAGACCTCCCGTTAGAGTAGTCAAGATAAAATAACTGGCACCTGTTGTTAAACCTGTAAATTGTGTGGTTCCGTTAGTAGCCACATTTTGAGTACAGCTGATCCATTGCAAGTTATCACAGGTTCCTGTAAAGAAGGTATAGTCACGTGCACCACCGCTACTATTGGTCAATGTAACACTAGCAGAATTTGCAATAAAGGTAGTCCATGCACCTATCTGGTTTGTTTCGTTATCACAACCGCCATAGTCCACCCCTAAAACCGGATATGATGCATTCGGTACAGTTGAATTAGTAGCAAGATTTCCATTAATGTTATCGCAAGCTGCATTATTCGGGTTTACCACCTGAGCTTCGCAAGGTGTTGAACCGGGGGTATACGTGTCGTATATAGCTATACAGAAAGTTCCGGTAGCAGTTCCGTTACCGTCTATTCTTATAAAATAAGTATTACCCGGAACCAAACTTACATCCGTAATAGAGTTATTGGTTACATTGGTTCCCCCGTTTTCCCCACAGGCAACAAGTGTAAGTGTACCGGTACAGTTATTAGTAGAAGAACTGTAAAGGGCAACCTGTGTATTATTTAATGTAAGCCCCGTAAAATCGGTACTTATAGTCATATTTATAGTAGTAGCTACAAACGAATACCATACATCGTTGTTGGTACTTACCGGATTCCAGCAGGTGGCAGCCGCAGGGCTTCCAGTCGATGTGGCGTTCACATTCGTACCTTGCGTACAACCTAAGCCAACAGAAAGAGTAGTAGCATTACATATAAGGTCGTTGCCCGGCACCTGAGCAAAAACAAAAGAATTTAAAAATGAAAACAGAAGAACTAAAAATGGTGTCAGGAGTTTTGTAAAATTTCTCATTTGCTTAAGTTTATAAACTTTGATTAATGTCTATTTTTTGCAGTCAGGGTTATTCGAATTCTACGTATCTTATCTGACCCCACTCTTCATAGCTATGTTCTTCTTTATAATATTTAAGAGGAAGAGGTTTAAAGTCAGCGCGGCTCACAACATTGTGTGGAAGAATTTTTACACGAAGATCATCTGAATAAGAAGCGCGGGCATATACTACTTCGTTTTCTTTCCGCAGTTTTTCGATGAGTGATAACTCATAAGAAGAGAGAATAATTTCTTTATCCTGTGTTCTTGAATTAAATATTAACTGGTATGTGCCTGAGGTTGCCGGCAAGTTAACAGCAGTTGCATTTGAGGCAACATTCTGTGCTTTTATCGGTGCAGATGAGCATAGCATTACAACGCCAATAAAAAAGGCGAGTAATACCCGCCCTGTGTCTTTCTTAATAAATGAATGGAAATTAATTTCGCAATCACAGCTAAACAAGCCATTGATTACCGTGTAAATTCTTTTCATAAACAGGGGGTTTTATTATTGATTTTAAAATACTGAAAATTGATTATTTAAAAATATTTACTGAGTTAAAAAAGAACATTGCATTAACGTCACGTAAACAACCGAGCAGAGTTCAAAGGAAGTAAAAATAATTATACCAACAACTTTTTCTGAAGTGTAGAAATAAGTAGAAAGCAATGAGTCTTATGCAGTTAAAATACTTCATAAGACAATGGAGCGAGCCAACCTTTCCAATTAAATCGCTAGAAACAAAATCGTGATGTCATGCTCACACATTGAAACATCCCTAGATAAATCCGTAGAAAAGGATTTCTTACGTAACAAGGTGTATCTCGGAATAACTGAGTGTGTATTAATTTTGGATAAAGCCGCTACTTACTACTAATAGCGTTAGCAGAAATATTCACCTCTACCGAAGTAACTCCCGGCTTTATAATGGTGCATGCAACGGGGCGTTTATCTATAGTCATTAGGCAAACAGCATCGTTCTCTTTCAGGTAAAGTATATTTGTGCTTAAACCGCCCACTACATTCACCTTAGGGTCTTTTATTTCCTCTTTAGGTCCCGCAAATATCGCCACCGATTTTTCGGCCGCATTGCGTAAGGTAATAATCAGAGGTTTGCCGGACGGTGTAGTTATTGGTGTTTCCGTAATAGCCCTTACCTTAGGAATAAGTTTAATTGTTTCGTTTTGGGCAAAAACGCTTACTCCCATCACATTCAGCATACTTGTCAGCATAGTAAAGTACAATACATTTTTCATAGCCACGGTTTTTAACACCGTAAACATAATCTGCTATAACGTCAATACTTTCCACCACAGCACATGATAAATAAAAAATGTAGCATAAATTAGATTTACTCTTGCCGGAAACTCCAAGGCTAATAAAAAGAAATAAATGTGCTGCCGTAACCATAACGGATGCTGTATTCGCTGTTATAGGTTTTTACATGTGAATGTTTATCAAGCAGTTTGTGAATTTCTTCTTTCAGCTTTCCTTTTCCTAAACCATGCACCACTCTAAGTTCTAATTTGCCAGCGGCAATAGCTTTATCTAGTGCTTTTTCAAATTCCTCAAGTTGATGAAAGAGTGCATCCTGCACGGGAATTCTACCGCCCATGTTAGTTTTCTCTAAATGCAAATCAACCACATCTTCGTGCATTTCGAACTTATTGCAGAAACCCGGATTAGCAGCCCCCATCATATATACACGTAACAACTCGGGGTCAAAATCCGAATTTTTGTTTTCGTTTTTCTTCTTCTTTTTCATACCTCTTACATATAGCTTTGACACTTTCACTATTTCTTTAAGAAGACACTTCCTGAAATTTCTTTCTAAATTCTACAGCATTACCTATATTGGGAAAAGATTCTCTGGTTCCACCGGTACCTATAATGGTAATAGTTCCGTAGCCGAACATGCGACCGAAAATACTTTGGTCAACATTTACGCTCTCAATTTTGTTGAGGTTCATTTCTAAAGTCTTGTGCGAAAAAAGACCGGTTTTGCAGATGATGCGCTTGTTTGTAATAACAAACTCATCGCTCCAGCGTGAAAGTGCGGGCGCAATAAACAAAGTGAAGAACCCTTTGAGTGTAAAGAAAATTTTCCAATGGTATTTTGTTTCATACACGACCACTTCGTCTTTTATCAGGTTATTATCAATGTAAGTTCCCATGCTTATTTTTTTCGAAAATAA
>CAIYOV010000321.1 GCA_903927935.1 uncultured Bacteroidota bacterium
CCCCGATGTAACCATAGAGCCCGAGAAACTTGCCCCCATTACTATCAGTTTGATTACCAAGAGCCACCTCTCCGATTATGCTAACGAATATAGAGCCAAGCACGAAAAAATTGGAGAGGCAAAAAGCTTTGCATTAAGCGATGCTGACTATGCCGATTTTATTTCATGGGTTTCGAAGAAGGATTATGACTACAGCACCCGCAGCGAAAAAATTCTGGCCGATTTAAAAGCATCTTCTGAAAAGGAAAAATATTTCGATGCTATTAAGGATGATTACGAGGTGATGAAAAAAAGCATGATACACGACAAGCAACATGATCTGGAGAAAGAGAAAAAACAAATAAAAAGTTTGCTGGAAGAAGAAATTGTTGCGCGCTATTATCTGAACACCGGAAGAACGGAAGCATCGTTTAAAAGCGATCAGGAAATAAAAAAGGCAATAGAAATTTTGAAAGACGAAAAGAAGGTAGGAGAAATTCTAAGTAAGAAATGAAAAGCAGAATCATCAAAGTTATTTCAGTTGTAGTTATCTCCATCGGCTTAATGTCGTTTGCCGATAACTATTTCGAGATTTCGAAGAACCTCGATATTTTTTCTGCCTTATATAAAGACGTGAATACTTATTACGTAGACGATGTGGAGCCATCGAAACTGATGCGCACCTGCATTGACGGAATGCTGAAAACGCTCGACCCTTTCACCAATTATTTTTCGGGCTCACAGATTGAAAACGCCAAAATTCATCAGGGCGGAAAGTTTGGCGGCATTGGAGTTGAGATTGAAGTAATGAATAACTATCCGGTTATTATTTCGGTGGAACAAAACGAACCGGCTGATAAAAGCGGCATGCATGCCGGTGACATTATTAAAGCTATTGATGGCGAAAGCACGCAGAACAAAAAGAAAGAAGACGTTGAAAAATATTTAGTCGGTCAGCCCAAGTCAACGGTGAGGGTGCAGATTGAAAGAAAAATATCATTGACAGAAAGCAAGCCGTTTTATTTCACGGTTACGCGGGAAGAGATTCAGGAAACCTCTGTTCCGTTTTACGGAATGATTACACCGGAGGTAGGATGCATCAAGCTGAAAATCTTTAATGAAGGGGCGGGCAAAGATGTAAAGGAAGCTTTCGACAGTTTGAAGAAAGCTAACCCGAATATGAAGGGAATTGTTCTGGACCTCCGCAGCAACCCGGGTGGTTTGCTAAACGAAGCGGTGAACATTGTAAATGTATTTGAGGATAAGAATGAACTGGTGGTAACTACCAAAGGCAAAGTAGATGAGTGGAACAACACCTTCAAGACACTGAACGACCCGAGCGATACAAAAATTCCATTGGTGATTATTACGAACTCAATGAGCGCTTCTGCTTCTGAAATTGTTTCAGGAACCATGCAGGATTACGACCGCGGGGTGATTATCGGCCAGCGCACTTATGGCAAGGGATTGGTGCAGGTAACCAAGCCGCTTTCGTACAATACCATGCTGAAAGTAACCACGGCAAAATATTACATACCAACCGGCAGATGTATTCAGGCGCTTTTGTATGCCGAAAAAAATGCGGATGGAAGTGTGAAACGAATTCCGGATTCATTGAAAGTAGCTTTCAAAACCATCAACAGTAAAAGAACCGTTTACGATGGCGGTGGTGTGGACCCTGATGTAAAACTTGCTAAACCTGAGCACAGCAAAATTGCCGAAACACTTTACACCAAAAATTACGTTTTCGATTTTGCTTCGGCTTATAAGCTTACACACGATACCATTGCCGATGCTGCTAGGTTCAAACTAACCGAAAAAGATTTCAGCGATTTTGTGGCGTATGTAAAAACCAAAGACTGCAGCTACAAAACCGAGAGCGAAGAAAAATTAGAGGCGCTGAAAGATGCAGCGAGTGAAGAAAAATATTTTGATGCTGTAAAAACTCAATACGAGGCTATCAAGCAGAAACTCAATCACGATAAGGAGCAGGATTTGATTAAAAACAAAGACGAAATCATTACCGTGCTTGAAAACGAAATTGCCGGACGTTACTACTACGCTTACGGCAAAGTGAAGAAGAGTTGTCAGAACGATGCCGAAGTTTCTAAAGCCATTGAGCTTATCAATAACCCGCAGCAGTATTCCGAAATTCTTTCGGCTAAAAAGTAATTCAACAAATAACAGAAACCTTAAATGTCCTTAGTTCCAAAGGCTTAGCTTGACTTCAAACTAGGGACAGCAAGGCTTTTGATGCGGAGATATTTGAAACGATTGAATTATGTTCGCCCCGCAAAAAATATTTCCATGAAAAAAATATTCCGCATTCTTCTCCTCATCATCTTCATTATCATTCTTGTTCCTCTTGCTTTTATTTTATTCCGGCCTAATTTAATTGTAAGTAAAGCGCAGGCGAAGCTCGACCTTACACAGCCTTCATCGCATTTTATTCAGTGGCGCGGAGCCGAAATTCATTATACAGAAGAAGGTACGGGCTATCCGGTGTTGCTTATTCACGGTTTCGGGGGTTCGTTTCTGAATTTTCAAAAACTTAACGACAGTTTGAAAAACGAATACCGCGTTGTTCGCGTTGACTTGCCGGGTTTCGGGCTCAGCGACCAGCCGGCTGTTGACAGCAAAACCGATTTTGTTTTGCTGTATAGCGATTTCATGAAATTTTTTGTGGATACGCTTCATCTTGATTCGATGTATGTGGTGGGCAACTCGATGGGTGGCATGATGGCTTGGGGAATGGCCGAAAAGGATACGCTGCGCGTGAAGAAACTGGTGTTGTTGAATGCAGCCGGTTACGATATGGATAAAATTGTGAAGGTGGGTGCCGATTTAATGAATAATAAAGGCCTTGCCTATTTCTTTGAGAAAGGATTGCCGCTGCGGATGACCACCAGCGGTGCGGAAAAATGCTATGCCGACAGGTCGAAAATAGATTATTCTATAGCGAAGTCGAATAATGAGTGCTGGAACCGCTGCGGAAATATTCCTGCAGCTATGGCTATGGCCTGTGCCGGGCAGTTTCCTGACTCAACCCTGATTACAAAAATTACCTGCCCCACGCTGATTGTTTGGGGAAAGCAGGATGCTATTATTCCGGTGGCTCATGCCGATAAATTTCACCGCGATATAAAGAACAGCCAGGTGATTATCTACGACCCCTGCGGACATATACCTATGATTGAAGTGCCCGAAAAGCTGGTGCCAGATATTCGGAAGTTTTTTAAGGGATAAGCTGTAAGCAAATATTTTCCCGCAGTTTGCCGCTGGCTGGCGATGGAGCCAGCAAGGGCGAAAACCTGACAGACAACAATTTTCTCTGTTTCAAAAATCATTTTATAGGTCTAAAGAATGATTTTATAGACGTAAAGAATCATTTTATACATGTAAAGAATGATTTTATAGACGTAAAGAATCATTTTATACGAGTAAAGAATGATTTTATAGGCCTCAAGAATCATTCTTTAAGCCTCAAAAATGATTTTATAAACGTGGTTGATGGCTCTTTAACCCTTAAACATCATTGTTTTTGATTAAAAAGTGCAAAAAGTGAGGGATTTGGAGGGATTTGGAGGGATTTGCCGATGTTGGTGTTATCACCAACATCATTGAGTGCAGCCCGCTTGTTGGTGATAACACCAACAAGGGCGAAAGCCGGAGGAAGGGTTAGGGTTGTTGTTGTGGGAGTTGGGAATCTTCCCCCTTTAAAAAATTTTATATATCCCTTGATAAAAGAAAGCTGCCGAAATTGCCGTAAAGCAAATCCAAAGCATCATTAAAATACTGCCCACTTTTCTTCTCTTTTCTTGAATCTCAAAATAAGAGATTATCTCCACATATCTGTTTCCATACAGGAAGTATAAATAGTTTATTATACATGCTAAGACAAATACAGTGGC